>NZ_BAAILP010000168.1:6168-67980 GCF_054589055.1 Novosphingobium sp. 11B
GCCATTGCCGGAACACCCATGCGGCGTAGGCTGGCCGCTTCCCAGCCGGAGATTCCCATGACCGACGCCGCGTCCGACCGCCCCATCTTCATCGAGGCCGACCACGTATCCTGGACCGTGGCCGATGCCGACGCCGTCGCGCAGTGGTACAAGGATGTCTTCGGCGCCACCGAACTGTTCCGCATGGGCCCGCTCGACGCCGCCGATATCCCGGTCGGCGAGGACGGCCGCGACTGGATGGAAAGCCACGTCAATGTGCCGGGCGCCTGCCTGACGCTCATCATGCTCAAGCTGACGGCGAACCTCAACTTCCAGCTCGTCCAGTACGACAAGCCCGCCGATCGCTCCGCGACCCTGCCGCGCAATTGCGATGCGGGCGGCCACCACCTCGGCATCAAGGTGGACGATGTGGAGAAGGCCAAGGCTTACCTCGCCGCCCACGGCTGCACGCCGATGGAAACCATCGACATCACCGAGGGGCCGCTGGCGGGCAAGAAGAACCTCTATATCCTCGACCCCTGGGGCCACCAGCTCGAGATCGTCGACTGACCTTTCCTGACAGGAGCCTGCCATGACCAGCACCCGCATCAATCCCGAGACGCTCTATCCCAGCGTCCAGTACGGTTTCTCGCACGCCACGCTCGACGAGGCGACCGGCACCCTGCACCTCTCGGGCCAGGTGGCCTGGGACAAGGACTACAACGTGGTTGGCGGATCGGACGTGGGCCTTCAGGCGCGTCAGGCGCTGGCGAACATCAAGGACGTGCTGGCTTCGCAGGGCGTCGGCCCTGAAGCGGTGCTGCGCCTGCGTACCTTTATCGTGAACTACGACGTCTCGATGCTGGCCGCGATCGGGCCGGAATTGGGTGCGTTCTACGGTGATGTAGTGCCCGCCTCGAACACCGTGGTCGGTGTCTCGGCGCTGGCGATGCCCGAGTTCCTGATCGAGATAGAGGCCATCGCTACGGTGAAGTAAGCCGCACTCGTCGTCCCGGAGCAAGTCCGGGACGACGATCATCACGGCACGTTGTCCCGCAGCCGCATCCAGCCCGGCGCCTCGACACAGACCCCCGCGCCGACGGCGAGGTTGTCCGCCGCGAGCCACTGCACTGTCTCGTCCTGAGGCTTGCCTTCGGAGACCACGCGGATGCCGATGCGCGCCAGCGTGATGGCGTTGGCATTGGCGTGCAGGAACCGCCCGAGCCAGCCCCAGATACGGATGCCTTCGTGGAAGCGGCGGTCGTTGCCGGGGGCGAAGTCCAGTTCGTTCTCGTTCACCCGCACCTGCGCGGCATTGCCCACGTAGATGCCGTGACCGCCCCACAAGTACTCGACCGGCAGGCGCAGCGCCATGCGATTGGCGATGACGGCGACGCTGGCGAAGTCCCGGTGGTCCCCGGGGCCGTCGCCCTCGCGGGCCAGCGCGACGTGGACGCCTTCGAGGAAGGCGGCGATGTCGTTGCGGGCGATGCGGGTTGTCCGGCCTTGACCACCGGCGACGACGATCGCCTGTCCGCCGACCACGCCGAGACCTTTGCGCAGTCGCTCGAACCACGCCGCGACGGCGGGGAACTTGGCGCGCAGGTCGGGATCGGCGACGAAGCGGCGGGTCAGGTCAGCGATAGCGTCCCAGGTGCGCTCCTCGGTTTCGGCCGTGATCTCCTGCGCGAATTCGCGGGCGATGCGGATCCAGGTTTCCTGATCGATCTCGGATTCGAAGGCGACGCGCCATTGCCCGGCAGGAATGGTGATCAGGCCCTTGCCATCCGTGGCAGCGGGTTTCGGGGCCTCGGCCACGGTCATCTCGCCGCCGCGGATGAGGTCGCCGAGCAGTTCGGGCGATAGCTGGATGCCGGTCTGTCGCCCCATGACCTTGCGCACCCGGTCGGCAGGCGCGCGGAAGGCGGACGTGGCGGACGTGTCCGCCAGAGCCTTGTCGGTCAGGCGGCGCATATAGGCCTGCACCGCGTCGGTGCTGGCGGTGTCGGCGACGGCGGGCGGTTCGGCGGCGACCAGCTTGCGCCATTCGGGCGCCTCGACCATCGAGGCCATGCTCACCGCGTATGGTCCGACGAGGACTGCATTGCCCGGCACCGGCGTGCGCGTCTCGGCCGGGGCGAAGTCGCGGGCAAGGTGCCTTGCCAGCATCCCGTGGCGACGCGGATCGGCGGCGAGTTCCTCCAGCGTGAACCGCTCGGGCAAGGGAGAGACGCGCAGGCGGTTGCCCTCGATAACGGAGTCGATGGCGTCGGTGACCAGCACGCCGTCCTGCCCGAAGCCGCAGGTGAAGGCGCAATCCACGATCCGCACGAAGCTGACCGGAACGGGCTTGCCGTCGCGCTGCGTGCCGGACACGGTCACGCAGGTCCGCTCGTTTCCGCGCGCGGTGCCGCACGTGACGGTCAGGTCCTCGAGCGTCACGGTATCGACCCCGATGGCGGTGATCGCGCCCCGGCGGCGGGGCTTGTGGTCGAGGAGATCGGCGATCGCGGCGATGGTCAGCTCGCGCATCGAGAGGCTGGCGCAGTCGATGAACTCCAGTGCGCTCTCCCCCTCGCTGCACAGCACCTGGCTGGCCGCTCCGCCGCCGTGGATGACGACGTGGCCGAGGCCGGTCAGGATCACCGGCTCCCTGGTCTCGAACCGGCCCTGCCGGAAGCAGATGGTGACGTCCTCGCCCTTGGGCAGTTCGCTCAGGGTCTTCACCCAGTCGGTGCCGGGCGAGAGCGTGACTTCCACGCAGCCGCCGCCGACCCGATTGGCCAGTTCCTCGATTGCGCGCTGGACGGTGACGATCCCGGCGAGGCTGGGCGTGGCCGCCGGGTCGTAGGACACGCGCGCGGCGGTGGAGAGGCTGGCCCCGAAGGTGACGGCAAGGCCCACCCGCGCATCGGTGGAATCGATGAGTTCGGCGCGGACCTGCTGGGTCGCGGTAGCGGCGTCGAGTGCCCAGGCGACGGTCGCCTCGCCCTTGTCGTCGGTGAGGGCGATGACGCTGGAGAAGCCGCTCGCGGGCGGGATGAGGTTGAGCCCCCCGCTGCCCGACAGCACCGTGAAGCGCACGCGGGCATTCTGGACCGGCATGGTCCCGCGAAACACGCCGACACGCAGCAGGTCGGCGAGGGGACACAGGCGCGTCGGCTGGGTCGGATCGGGCAGCGCCTCTTGCCCGTCGCCGCCGAGTAGCGCCAACTGGCGCATCCGGGTGAGCGGCGGGAACAGAGGGCGGCAGTCGCCCACGATAGTCCACGCGCCGCCGGTGCAGTCGAGCACGGCGAGGCGGGCATAGGCATGTTCGATGCCTTGCGGTGACTGCTGTGCGGGGGCACCGCCGCTCTCGGGCCAGTCAATCCCGCTGCCGCTGCGGGCAGGGATCACCCACCAGTCGCCCGAGCGATAGGCGCCCCCCGCGAGGAAGGCGACCTCCAGCCCGCTTTCCAGCGGCAGGAAACCGTCGTTGGTGCCGGGCACGGTGATGGCAACGGCACCGGGCGAATCCCACGCGCGGACCTTGGGATTGCGACCGAAGGAGTTGATCGCGATCGGCCCGTCGGCAGTCGGCGCGTCGAGCCGGACGCGGTTGCCGGTCAGGCTGACGATGCGCACCAGCGTTCCGGGGCGGCCGGCAAGTTCGGCGTCGTCGTCGATCAGTTCGATCCACTGGCCGGGGCTCAGGCCGCTTACCGCGTCGCGGCCGGTCTCGGCGAGGGTCAGGGTATCGCCATTGCTTTCCAGCCAGCGCGTGGCGAAGGCAGCATTGTCGCGCGACCACTTGAAGGTCGCCCCTCCGCCTGCCGTGCCGGGCTTGTGGATCTCGACGCGGTAGAGGTGGTTTTCGAGCCGCTGATAGCCTGCGGTCTCGGGAAAGGCGCAAGGGTTGGTCTCGGCGTCGGCGGGCTTGCCGCGCGCGGCGATCGTGCCGTTCGGGCGCTGGATGAAGGAGGTCCACCCCGGCACTGCCGCGTCGCAGGTCACCGCGCCGTCGCCCGCATCGCCTGCTCGAAGGAAACCGACCTGCTCGACCACCTGCAGCCGCGTCGTGGTATCCACGCCCAGCGCTTCCTCGACGAGTTCATCGTCCTCGATCGCGGTGACGTGGCGGTGCCAGACGTCGACGAAGGCGATGTAGCGCCCGTCCGCCGGGCTGGCCGAGCGGCTGCCATCGGCCGCGATGAAGACCGGGGCTCCTGCAGGCAGGAAGGGCTGCGCGTCGTGAAGGAACTTGCCGGGGTTCACGCAGCGCACGCCATCGACGTAGAGCGTGCCCGCGCCGACCCCCAGCTTGCCTGCCGCCTCGACGGTGATCGCGAACCCGGCATCGCCCTGCGGCGCGCCGGATGGGCCGATCAGGTCTGCGGCGGTGCGCCTGTCGCGGTGGAGCTGGATCGCGCTGGCCTCGTTACTGTCGACGTCGAGCGCGACGCGGCCCTGTTGCAGCAGGACGGCCTCGTACTGGCGGGCGGGATCGAACCGCAGCCGGGAAAAATCGCCTTTCATTCGTCCTTCTCCTGCATGATCAGCTGGCCGGCAGCAGTCCGGCTTCGAGGCCGAGGCCCAGGTATTCGTCGAGCGCGATGGCAAGGTTGGCGCGGCGCTGCGGCTCCTCGAGGAAGCGCCAGACGCCCATCGGACCGCCGTTCGCCGCGCCTTGCGTCAGCGCGGGATCGCTGCCCCACGAGAGGCGCGCGAAACCTGCAGCGCCCGGCTCCAGCGTCTCGAAGGCGAGGCCCAGACGCGCGGCGATGGCGGCCTGATCTGCGGCCGCGCCGGCTTCGCGAATGGCGAGGTCGGGCTGGCAGCGGAACTGGCGCGGGCCAGTGGAGCCGGGAGGCACCAGCGAGTAGCGCAGGCATCCCACCTGCCGCCGCGTCGCCGCGAGCGTGCGGGCGAAGATGCAGTCGCTGGCGGTGATCGAACGCACCTGTGTCTGGCCGAGAACGGTCGCTCCTGCGAGTGCCGCGCGCGCTCCGGGCATCGTTAGAGCGCCGAGCACCACGCTTTCCGTCACGTCCAGCCCCGGCACCGTCGCGGGCGCGGAAAGAGCGGGCAGGACGCTGCGGCGCAGGGTCACGTTCAACCGGTCATGGTCCCCGGCGATGGTGAGGCCGTCCGCGCCGAGCACGGTGCTGTTGGACACGACCAGTTCGCCGAGGTTCGCGGACCCGTCCGCCGCCACCCTGAGCGCGCCGCCGACCAGCAGGCCGTCGATCACCAGCGCGCCGGGATCGAGCGCATCGGCCGGAGCGGTCCCGGTGACGGCAATGTCGCCGGTCACGCAGGCGCGCCGGTCGCGGGCGGTGAGGGAGCCGGGGCGAAGGTCGCTGCCGCCGCCCTCGCGCGGGGTTTCCGGCCAGTCGGCGCTAGCGAGGAGCAGCAGGCTGCCGCGGGGCAGGGCGATCGTGCGGGGGCCGGTCAGGTCCTCGTCGAAGCGGTCGTTGTCGAGCAGGACGATGGCGCCCACTGTCCCGGCAGGCTGGGCGTTCCACAAGGCCACGGCGTCGGCCACGCTGGCGAGCATGATTCCCGGAAGCGGAGCGCGGCGACGGCTGACGCCGACCTGCCAGGTGATCTCGCGCCCGCCGAGCAGCGTGGCGATTGCGGTGCTGCGATCGTAGGGGCCGCCGCCGAGGTCGCCCGGCGCCGCGAGGGCGTGGCTGACGTGGACGCCCGCAGGCTCCACGCCCTCGGGAAAGGCGATGCGGCCGCGCACCGGGTCGAAGGCGGCAGTGATGGCCCGGGTCACGGTGCTTCCCGTGGCATCAAGGTAGTCGAGCGTCGCAGGAGGTCGTCGCCATCCGCGCGCGTCGGCCACGTCATGCAGGTCCGCGCTGGCCAGTTCGGCGGAGGGCACCGCGACGAAGGCATCGCCCATGCTGGCTTGCACCCAGAGTTGGACCGGTGGGCGATCGTCGAACCACAGCGGCGTGGGCGTGCGTCCAGCCGCCATGTCGGCGCGCATGGCTTCCAGTTCGAGATACAGCCTGCGCCGGTCGAGTAGAGTGGGCAGGTCGGCCTCGCCCGCCGGAACGTCGGCAGCAAGCGGGCTTGGCGGGTTCCACAAGGGCAGTTCCCGCCCCGCAGGATCGCAAAGGAAGCGCCCCGGTCCGGCAGGCGCGGCTTCCACGGCGGCAAGCGGGTAGACCTGCTGGCGCCACGCGAAGATGCCGATGTTCGGCACGTTGTAGCGGCCCCGCCCGCGCGCGATGGGGCGGATGTCGAGCGTGTGCGGCAGCGCGTCGAAGGCGGTGTCGTGGCGGCGCATCCGCTCCGGTTCGCGCACTGCGGCGGTAGCGGGCGCGTCGAGGCGCAAGTGGCGCAGCGCCTGCGTGGTGGCGAGGCGGCGGAACATCTCGGCCGGCACGGCGGGCCAGCCCGTCGTCGCGCGGGTCAGGGTGCCGATGATCCCCAGCGTGCCCTTGCGCCGCCGCAGGCCGACGGTCTGCGCCACCCATGCACGCTCGGAGAAGTTCTCGGTCGGGGTCAGCGCCCGCACGGCGAGGAGGTCGGCGATGTAGGGCACCGCCCATTCGGGGCAGGTCTCGATGAACCAGCTCTCGCTCAGTTCCTCGATGGCGCGGGCGACGCGGTCGGCCTCCCCGCCCATGATGTCGAACAGCGCGGTGACTGCTCCCCCGGCATTGAGGTCGGCCTCGCGCAGATAGGCGGGCAAGGCGGCGTATAGGCGATCTGCATCCATGCGCATCATTGCACCTGCGTCAGCTGGAGGGCGGCGGGATCGATCGTCAGCAGTTCCGCGCCCTGCCACCCGTTGCCGAGGCGCGCGGCGATGGCCGCGGGAAGGACGGGGGCAACCGAGGCGGACTGGTCCTGCCGGTGGAAGCGGGTGAACCGCGCGGCGGCCACGCCGTCGACCGCGTGCAGCACGGCGGAGACTTCGGCGAGGCTGGCGGGATGGGCGAAGGCGCGCGCCGCAAACCCGAAGGCGGTCAGCAGCGCCTCGCGCGCGGCGGCCATGACCACGGCGGCGACCGCGTCGGCGGCAAGTACCAGCCCGGCGTGCAGGACAAATCGGCGCGATCGATAGGGGGCGAGCGCGATCGGCAGGCCGTGGCGTTGCCCGGCATAGTCCCCGCCGCTGCGCACGGCGGCGATCGACTGCTCCAGGTTGTCGAACAGGGCGTCGCCGGGCAGGGGGGCGCCGCCGCGCGTGTCGGCGATTGTCAGGACGACGGCGCGCAGCGTCCGGTCGCGTACAAGGGTGGCGTCGGCCTTGCCGATCCCGGCGAACGTGCGCGCATAGTCCGCCGCGTCGGCGAGGCTGACTATGCGGGCCATCGTGCGCACGGTGCTCGGCGCATTGGCGCGTGCGGTGGCGAGGGTCTCGGGGTCTTCGGCGCCCGATGCAGGGAGCGGGTTGATCACGCCCGAGAGTCCGGCGGGCCGCTGCAGCGGCTGGCTCAGCTGCCCGGCCCTGAGCATCCCGACAAGGCCGGTGCCGATGCGGTAGCGGGCGATCAGGTTGCCCTTGCCGCTCGGCGGGCGCGCGCCGGTCACGCCGTCGCCGAACTGGATGGTGACGGTGCCGTCGTCGGCGGTGCGGGTGGTGAACACCCGGTCGCGCGGGCCCTTGCCGACGAAGTCCGCGACTTCGCGCCAGCGGGCGGGTCCGATGCGCAGTTCCAGCGTGCTCGCGCGGCCGAGCGGCGTGGGGGCCGATACCCAGGTCAGCGGCTTGCCGGGCAGCGCCACGGCCTGGAAAGCGAGCGTTGCATCGCCGTTGCCGATGGCGTCCTCGCGCGTTTCGCCGTGGCTGGCGGCGACGACGTTGGCGTTGATCCGCAGGCTGCGCGGCGTGAGCGGCGGGTCGATCTCGGCGGTAAAGGTCAGGCGGGTGGCGTCCCGCGCCGGGGGAGCGAGTTGCGGCGCGTCGCCGCCCGCCGCGACCGTGCCGATCTGGGCGATGGTGAGGATGCGCGCGGCCGCCGCGCCGCTCGCGGCCTCGGAGCCGGTCAGGGCGACGCGCTGGCCGACCGAAAGCCCGGTAACGTGGCGGCTTAGCGTCACGCTCTTGCCGCTGACGGTTTCGGTCACCGGCGTCATCGCCCAGCCGAGCAATTCGCTGACGCCGTGCACGGTGGTCGAGCGCGGCGAGAAGGCCGTCATCGCAGGGCCGCTCAGCTTCAGGCGGGTGACCTTGCCGGACATGCCGAAATCGCTGACGCTGATCTCGCTGGCTTCGGTGACCTTGTAGGTCTCCATAGTCGTCCCGGCGCGCAGCACGACCCAGCTTCCCGCCACGAAGCGTTCGTAGACCTGGTCGAGATCGACATAGTCGCGGGTGGCGGGGAACGGCGCATCGGCCCAGCTGGAACGCCTGCGCGCATAAAGGCCGGGCGCGAGCTTGCGGGTGGTGTCGAACTCGATGATCTCGCTGATGTCGTCCAGGATGCCGCCGTAGCCGATCGCGCTTACGGCGGTGTCGCCGATGCCGCCCACGATGGCCCGCTTGATCGCCTTAGCCTCCAGCGCGGCTGTGGCGATCGGCAGGAATTCGCCGACGCGCAGGGCGAGGGGCAACGACTCCCACGCGGGCGCATTGTGCCCGAACAGGCTGGCGCGCTGGCGCAGAGCGAAGACGCGGGGCGCCAGCTGCGGAATGGCAGCGGCGGTGCCGAGCGGTGCTTCGAGGACGACTTCGCTGCGCGCCGGGATCTGGTCGGCGGTGTCGGGAGGCACATCGGTCACGCCTGCGACGCGGCGGGCCTGCCAGCGGGGGCTGGTGGTCGCGGTGTCCCGCTCGGAGCCGACGATTAGCACCATGTCGCCGGTGCGCAGCTGCGTGGGCGGCTGCAGCATGAGCCTGTCGTCCCCCGCCTTCGGGGCGACGTAGCGGACGCTTTCGGCGCGCAGGTCCTGCCAGTCCGGGCGGGCGTCCATGGCGGCGTCGGTTTCGAAGATCTGGGGCTTCTCGTCGGGACCGGGGATGCTCATTACCCCTGATCCAGCGGGCAGCGAGACGACCTCCGGCGAACCGGGAATGGTGTCGCAGGTCACCGCCAGCCAGGCCGAGGCGGAGACGCCGGGTGCGGGCGCATAGCCGATCAGCCGCGCCAGTTCGAGCACCGAACGCCGCTCGGTGGCGGGGCGCAGGAAACCTTCGTTGCCGATGCGCTCGTTGTAGAATGCGAGGATGTCGAGCGCAGTGGCCCAGCCGTCGAGCAGGGCGATGGCCGGGTCGGCGGGGTCGCGCGTGGTCAGCCGGGCGAGCGCCGGGGCCTTGTGCAGCCGGTCCAGCATCGCGCCGTTGAAGCTTGCGTGCGTGGCCAGTCGCCACGGGATCATGGCGAGGTTCGCAGCGGGCGTGTCCGGCTGCGTGTCTGCGCCACCGAAGCAGGCGCATTCGGGGTCAGTGGTCATCGTCCGCCCTCCATGTCGAAGCGGATGCGGCCCCGGTCGGGATGGTCGGGGTCGTTGTCGAGCCGCAGCAGTTCCGGGCCAGTCGGTGCGATCACGCCGTCGGCGACCGGGTCTATCGGCGGCGCCCCGGCGCGGCCGAAGCGCGTCAGCATCGCCGATCGCACGCCTTCCACGCCTACGGCAGCGGCGAGGATCGCGCTGGCGTGCACCGGGTCGCCGAAGCTGCGGCGGTCGGGATGGAAGAACCCCGGCGTCCCGTCCGGCGCGGTGGCCGCGCTGAAAGTGCGCTCCAGCCGCTGCCGCACATCGGCGAGGATCGCGTCGGGATCGACGCAGACGTGCATCACGATGTCGAGCGGCACGTGGACCGGGTCGGCGACTTCGAGGTCGAAACCGGCCATGCGCTTCGCTTCCAGATGGGCGAAGAGGTCTGCGGCGAAGTCCGGGTCGTCCGTCGCGGACAAGCCGCCGATGCGGTCGACGATGAGGAACACGGTGTACCAGCTTCCCGTCCAGCGAATGCGCGCCTGTGCGCGCTGGACGCCGGGCAGTTCCTCCAGTGCGGCTGCATAGTCGGCCTCGGTCACCGCGCGGTCCTGCCGGGCGACGCGGGCGGGGGCGAAGCGGCGGATGTGCGCGGCATCCTCCCGGTCGCGGCCGCCCTGCGCCGGGAGCGGGTTGGTGACGGCGACGATACCTTCGTGCGGCGGCAGGGCGACGTGGCGCAGCACGTCGCGCCCGACGTTTACGGCCGCGCCGCCGCCCAGACGGTAGGCGACGGAGAAGCGTGTGCCCAAGGCAGGCCGCACGCCCAGCCGGTCGTCGCCGAAGCGCAAGCTCACGGTGCCGCCGTGCTCGACTTCGGCGACGGCGGCGCGGGCGAAGCGGTCGGCGCCGAGCAGGTCGGGCAGGATGTCCCACGCCTGCGCTCCGTCGGTCAGCCGGATCGCGGCATGGGTGGGCGCTTGGGCGGGCGGGGCAAGGAAGCCGGAGACCGGCCCCGATGCGGCGAAGTCCGGTGCGAAGACGACGCCGGCATGCGCCAGTTGCGGACGATAGGGCCGGTCCGTGTCCCGGGCGGTGTCGGGCAGGAGCGTGGCCTGCGGTTCCCAATGCCCGGCATCGGCAGGGGCGAGGTTCGCCATGGCGAGGGCGCAGGGACGCACTTCACCGGCAAGGCTCAGGCTGTCGAGAGGCAGCGCGAAGGGCAGGGCGTCCTCCTCGTCCCACGCGACGTCGCAGACCGGGGTGCCGTCCACCGGATCGACGGCGTGGCGCACGGCGGTCAGCCGCACCGCATGGCGCAGGCGCGGGTCGGCGTCAGTGGCCGCGCCGGTCTCTGGATCGGCGCTCTGGAGCAGCATCAACAGGTCGCCGGGGGCAAGGTTCAGCCGGGGCTCGTCCACCAGAGTGACGCCGAGCGCGCCGGGCGGCAGGCAGCAGGCCGCATCGGACCAGGTGTGGATGGGGATCGCGTCGTGGGCGGACCACAAGGTCACGTCGGCCATCGTCTCGAAGATCGCCGCGCCCGAGCGTAGCGCCGCGTCGCGCTGCGCGGCGGTCTTCAGCACCGCCTCGCGCCCGGGCTGCATCCCGGCGACGAGCTGACCGGCGGGCAGCACCCGGCCGTCCATCGCCGATCCCGCCGCGACGCCGAAGTGGACGAGCGTGCGGGCATTGGCGCCTTCGTCCACGCGGTAGTCGACCAGCCGCGCGTGGCGGCGCAGGGATATGCGGCTGCGCGCGGTGCCGAGGTAGGCCTCGGTGCCCGCCGCGTCCTGCGCGTAGCTGAGCCGGTCTGCGTGGTACGCCAGCGTCTCCACCAGTGCGAGGTAGGGATCGGCCGCGCCCCGGTCGCGCCAGCCGGGCATCAGCACCGCCAGCCTGTCGAGCATGACGCGGCGGAAGCTGGCGTAGTCCTTCGCGAGATAGTCGATGCGCGGTTCCTCGGCCACGACCGGGGGGCAGCGGTGCACGGGGGCGCAGTCGAATTCGCTGGGGCAACCGGCCTTGAACAGGAAGTCGATGGCGGCAAGGCGCGGGTCGAAACGCTGCGGTGGTTCCTCCTCCCCGCTCGCGCTGACGAGGTGCAGGACGTAAGTGGAGAAATCCCCGGCGGCATTGACGCGCAGGCGTATCCGGTTGCCGTCGGTTTCGATCAGTTCCTCCACGCCGATCCCGGTCACGCGGTCGCCGCCGGTCACGCTGAAGTTGGCCGCGACCAGCGGCGGCGAAGCGGGAACGCCATCGGTCTCGCCGGGCAGCGCATGGACGAAGAACACGTCGATCAGGGTCTGATCCGGGGAGGCGATCTCCAGATAGTCGAAGCCGTTGATGGCGTCGGGCTGCGGGTCGCCCAGGGTATCGCGCACCGCCGCCACGCGGCGCGCCTCGCGGCAGAGGTAGCGGGCGGTCATGGCAGCGGCCTTTCGATCGTCGCCAGCTTCGTTTCGCCGCTGGCGCGCAGGACGTAGGCGACGCGGATGCGCAAGGTGGCCTCCTCGATGGTCACTTCCACCTGCCCGACCTCGATCAGATCGCCGAGCCACTGGCCGAGCGCGCCCTGCAGGCCGAGTTCGACGGCCACGGCGATCGAGGGATCGTTGCCGCCGAACAGGATCTGCCGCAGGCCGCTGCCGAAGTCGGGCCGCATCACCCGCTCTCCGGGAGAGGTCAGCAGGAGCTGGCCGATCAGCATCCGCACATAGCCCTCGGCGTCCATGGCGGCGGTGCGACCACCGGAATCGAAGGCGAGGGGGAAGGCGATGTGCGGCGCCTGCGAGGTGGCTGGCTGGGTCATTGCGCGATCACTCTCGTCTGCACGGTGGTGACAGTGGGCGGGCCTTGCGGGATCTGCTCGGCGCTCTTGCACAGGCCCGGCGAGGTGGAGAGGATCAGCGGCTGCCCTCCGGCGGTGACGCGGGTGGCGGGCACCAGCCACTGCACGGTGACGCAGGGCTGGGGCTTGGTGCCCGCGCCTACCGGGACCTGGAACGGGCAGGCGGCGATCGTCGCCATGTCGGCCGTGGTCGCGGCGGGCATCCCGCCCAGCATGACGCGCGGCGACCCGGGGGCGATGCTCATCTGCCCGGAGTGGGGGCACATGCCGAGCGCGCCGACGTGGAGGATCGGGCCGGGCATCAGGTCACCACCAGCGCGCCCTGGTTCACGGTCACGGTTGGCCCCGTGAGCATGATCGTCGCGCCCTTGCCGTTGGTGATGGTGATGCCGACGTCGTTGATCGCGATCATCGCGCCGGTCATGGTTTTGAGCAGGAAGCCCCCGGTCGGCCCGGGGGTGTCGCTGATCATCAGCGTGTTCTGCCCGGCGGTCTGGATCACGAAGTTCGACAGGCCGGGCGTGCCCGCCATCGCCAGCGGCGGGACTTCGCTGGTGCTGTGGTAGTAGCACCCGGTCCAGATCGGGTAATTCAGGTTGCCCTGTTCGAACTCCACCCACACGCCCGCGCCGATCTGCGGCAGCCAGTGCATGCCCATCTGCTTGCCGGTGGCGGGAAAGCACGGTTCCGCCCATGTCGAGGGGGCGAGGCCGGGACCGTCGGGAACCTGCACCATCAGGCGGCCAGTCTGCATCGGGTCGATGTTGTTGATCACCGTGCCTCGGTACTTTCCGTAATAGCGGCGGGTCTCGGTCATGCGGCCACCTCCTGCGTCCATGAGCCGTGCGCATTGCGTGTCAGCTGGAAGTTCTGGCGGAGTTCCCCACGCTTGATCGAGGTCGTCACCGACTTGACGAGGTAGACGCCGTCGTGATGCGGCCCGGCCCCGCGCACCGGCACCAGCCGCCCGGGCACCAGCACCCGGCCGTAGCGCGCGACGTCGAGCGTGCCCGAGGCACCGACCACGCGGCTGCCCTGCGCGGCTTCTCCCAGCCCGCGCATGACCAGTTCGGGGACGTCGAGCCGTGCCTGCGTCTCCCGGTCCGAATTGCGGCCGAGGTCGGCGAGCTTGGAGAAACGGGCATAAGGTATCCAGCCCGGCCCCATCGGCGGGCTCAGGACCTCTCCGGGAATGGGGATCGGGATGGTGAGGCCGGTGCCGCGCACTTCCTGGCTGAGCAGGTAGGGCAGCAGCTTCTGGGTACCGTCGAAGGTGAAGTTCAGCGACTGCACGTTGGATGCCTGATCCATGTTCACCGTCAGCGCGGGCTGCATCGAGAAGCCCTGGCTGTTGAAGTTGCCGCCCGGCGTCAGGCCGCCGAGGTCCGGCCCCCAGTAGGCGGTCGTCACGCCTTCCTCCTCGGTTGGCTCGACCATGAAGACGTAGCCGCAATCGCGGGCGAGACGGTTGACGTGGCCGTAGTCGGTGCCTTGCTGGACGTGCCAGCCGTTTACCGGATTGGGGATCGTCCAGCTCGGCGGAGGAAGGATCGCGGCGATCACCCCCAGCGGCGTCCACCGGGCCAGGATGAAAGCGACCTGGCCCATTGGCGGCATGCCCGGCATCGGCAGGCCGGTGACGTCGTACTGGTCCATCAGTTGCGTCACGTCGCCGCCGGTGACGCTGAGGGTGGCCTTGCCGCTCTCGTTCGACTGCGCGACGTCGTAGCGGGCCACGAACCCGTCGAGCAGCACCGTGCGCAGGCCGTCGATGGTCAGCGAGAAGATGAACCGCTTGCCCGGCGTGAACATGCCACCGGGGAGCATCTCGGTCTCCACCGCGCCGCCTTTGGCGAGGTTCAGCTTCATCTGGAAACCGCCGCGCGGGGACTGGCGGGTCACCTGCAGTTCGGTGATCGCGTCGATCAGCGCGGGCGGCACCGGGTCATGGGTGATGAACCCGGTCCGGATCGAGAGCTGCGCGCCCCTAAGCATCGCCCTGCGCCTGATGCGTGGGGCCGGGCAAGGGCACCATGACCCGCGAGCCGGGCGTCGCGGCGAGCGCGTCGATGTCGGACAGCCCGGCCGCGTCGGCGAGGCGCCAGTCCAGTTCCGCCCGGCCGTAGGCCCGCGCCGCTACGAGGTCGGCGCGGTCGCTCACTCCGATTTCGGCGACCCCGGCGGGGGAGAACGCCTCGGGCGGCGGGATCAGCCGCCGGGTGACGTAGGCCGCGTCACTGCCGTCTGGCAGCGTGACGGTGGCGAGCGGCAGGCCTTGATAGCGGCTGGTCGCGCCGAATGCGGGCTCGGCGCCGGGGGTAAGGCCGGGCAGGACGGGAAGCTGCGACGTGCTCATTGCAGCGCCTCCAGCCCCAGATCGGACAAGGCCCGTCCGCCGAAGCGCCCGGCGAGGCTCTCCTTGCGCCCCTGATAAGCAAGGTAGAGCGAGGCAGGCCAGCTGGTGAAGCCGAGGTCGTTGGCATTGAGCACCCGCAGCGACAGCTTCACTTTCGCGCGGATCGGATTGAGCGCGGTGTCGAAGGCGTCCTCGGTCACGCTCATGTCGGTCAGGCGCACCGGCATCACCCGCGAACGGCCCCAGACGAAGACGGTCAGCGGTTCCGGCGCGGGCAGCACCTCGATCGCACCGCGCGCCGCCTGTGCGTGGGCCGCGCGCATCGCCGCGAGGCCGGGGTAGAGCATCCGTTCGAGGATCGCGAGCTGCGGCCAGAGGCCGAGCGTGGCGGCATCGTCGGTCGGCTCGGCATTTTCCAGCGCATCGGTGGCGTCGAGTTCGGCTTCCAGCGAGATCGTCTCGGTCGGCGGGCCGGTGAGGCGGGTCGCCTCCTCCGCCGGGGCGCCATCGGTCGCGCCGCGCGGCTGCAGGGTGCGGGAGAGGGTGTCGGGGTTGTACTGCAGCGGCACGACCTCGATCAGCACGCCGGTCTGCGCCTCGACGCGCACGAGACCGGCCTTGAGCAGACGGGGGGTGAGGGGGGAACTGGCCATCGTCGCGCCTTTTGCTTCAGGGTTTCTTTTTTTTCTTCTCGGCCCAGGGGGGATCGAGCAGGTCGATCGAGAGCCCGCGCACCGAGGTGCCCCGGATCTCGTCTTCCTGCTGCCAGCGGTCCCACTGGTTCGGGTTTTGTCGGTACTGGTAGGATTCGTAAGCACTGGAGATTGAGCGGCGGGCCAGCCAGTCGCCGATGTCCGCGCCGAACACGCCGCTCCAGAACGGTAGCAATCCGCGATAGAGAGACTCTGCCGCGGCGGCGTCCCGCAAGTCCACCGACTGCCCGCGCAGCGCCGCGGAACGTGCAAGGGCGGTCCAGTCCACACCCTCGCCGCGCCATGGGAAGAGGCTCTCGCCACTCAGTGGCGGCACCAGCGTGGCATCGAAGCGTGGCGCGTAATCCGAGGGTAGCAGGCTCGCTCCGAAGTGCGGCGCGAAGCGGGGATCGAGGAGGGGGGCGGACGCCTCCGGCTCGCTTCCGGCAGGCGGCGATGCGACATCCGGACGCCCCCCGACCAGCGGGCTCGGATCGAGCTGCAGGCGAAAATCGCCGAGCAGGCCGATGCTGGAAAGCTCCGGCGCATCGCGCAGGCGGATGCCGACGCGCCGGTTCTCTTCCACGGGGCCGAAGTCCTGCACTTCGCCCTGCGCGTGGACGTCGAGCAGCGAACCGGGCGGTAGCAGCGGTTCGATCGCCCTGCGCACGGCGACGCCGCGATGGGCGGACAAGTTGGCGTTGTAGGCGTCGTCGCCCTCCAGTGAAGCGTAGCCGTAGACGTCCACCCACAACCTGCGGCTGCGCCCGCGCATCAGGCCCTCGATCGTGGCGACGTCGCCGGGGTCGAGGTCGGCGCTGTCGCGCTCGAACAGGACGTGGCCGGTCTCCGGCATCACGCCTTCGCCGCGCTCGAACGCATCGCGCGGGGGCGCCGAGCCGATGCCGCGCGGGCGGGGCGGATCGTCGTGGAGCGCGATCGGCGGCGCGGCTCCGGTACGGGCCTGCGCGACGTGGGCGAGTTCGTGAAGCAGTACCGGCGCGCCCGCTCCGGCGCCCAGCACGACCTCGTCCCCCAGAGCGAAGGCATTGGCGCCCAGCACGTGCGTGCGCTCCCGTGCCTCGGCCCCGGTGTGGAGGCGTACTCCGGCCAGGTCGATGCCCAGCTGTGCTTCGGCCTGTCGCCGCACCGTGCCCGGCAGCAGGGAGCCGCCGCTGCGGGGGAGCAGTCCGGCCTCGTCCCGGGCTGCCCGGCGGGATGCGGGCAGCCCGCCGAGCAGCCCCGGTGCGGCCAGCCCGCGCACGGCGGTATCGCGCGCGCGGTTCTCCAGCGTGGGGCGTGCCGCTTCGGGAGAAGCGCGGGGGGAGGGCGCATTCATGGACGGTCCTCCCGGGGCCTGCCGTTCGCGTCGAGGCTCCGGAATTCCCCGGCGGTGTCGAGTGCGGGAGCCCCTGCGCGGCGCGGGGCGGGTGTCCCTGGCACCGGGCAGACCTGATCCGGATTGAGCGTGACGATCAGGTTGGTGACGCTCGCCTCGGACAAAGTTCCTTCGGCCGTACGCGGGGTCAGCCCGGCAAAGCCGATCTCGGCATCGGCGATACGGCCGATGTGCACCGCGCCCGTGCGAACGTCACGCGATCCGCGTCCGCGCGTCGGGAAGCGCAAGTCGAGCGCGCTGAGATCGAAATGATCGAGCCGTACCGCCAGTGCGCCGGGGCGCTCGGGATTGGTGATGCCCTGACGGCGGAGGCTCGGGTAGGCGTTGAAGATCGGATCGAGCGGTTGCAGCGCCCCCGTGACCGTGAGGCCCCCGAGCGCGTGCGGCGCGAGTGTCGCCGTCCCCATCGATCCCAGCGAGACGGTGAGATCCGAACCGTTGTCCAGCCCCAGCGCGAGCGCCAGCCGGTCGATCCTGAGCGGCGCGGCGTAGTCCGTGCCGCCGGAGTCCGAGGATGCCGACGGTGCGCGGGGAGAGCGTGCGCGCAGCAGGGTTTCCAGGTCGATCCGGCCCGCCTCCGCCTCGCGCAGGTGATTGCCTTCGAGGTTCCATTCGAAGAAGTCGTGATAGATCGGGATCGGCTCCGGCGTGGGCCCCATGCCTTCGGGATCGCCCGGCGGGTAGAAGTGGAAGCCGGCCCCGATGAAAAGCGTCGATCCTTCGAGGTGGAAGTCCACCAGGGCATCGGCGAGGTTGGGGATCTGGCCCTCGAGGTCGGCGTAATTGATCGAACCGTTGGTGATCGGAACGTTCACCCCGAAGGTGTAGTCCAGCGAAGGGATGCCCAGCGCCCCGTCGATCCCGTAGGCGCCGGCGAGCGTGAAGCTGCCGTTGACGTGGCTGAACAGCTCGTGGTTCGCGGCGAGCCATGCCGCGCCCGCATCTCCCGCCAGATAGCGCGAGGCTGTTGCCCCGCCGCCGCTGCCGCCGCCTGACGGGATCGGATCGATGCGGAACCACGCGTCGGTGATCGTCGCCGAGGGAATCTCGATGACCCGGCGGCCCTGGTTGTTGCCGCCGAGATCCACCGCGACTTGCGGGGACTCGATGCGGCGGATGTCGAGGTGGATGCCCGCACCCTCGTCGTCGTAGCGCAGGCCGCGTGCGTTGAGGCCGGCGAGGGTGACGTGGCCGCCTTCCGCCGCGTTGTAGGATAGCCGATCGCCTCCGATGCCGGTGCCTTCGCCGAACATGTCGTGCCGGGTGCCGCCCGCTCCCCGGCGTACGCGGATGCGCTGGTCGGGATCGCCCATCACGTAGCCGACGATCTGGGTGGCGGACCAGTTGAGGAGGTCGATGCTCATCGGCCCGTCGCCCGCGAGGTTCGCCTGAAGCACGTCGGCATCGAAGGCCATGCGGGCATTGAGCGAGCCGACCAGCTGCGCCTGCAGCCGCTCGGTGTGAAGTGCTTCGGCGCGTACGATCCCGGTGATCGCGGTGCCTCCGGCGGAGGGCACGATCTCCAGCGGCTCGTTGGTGGCGGGATCGGCAGGGCGGCCGACAAGGACAGGGCCGACCGTGAAGGGCTCGCTCTCCGGCAGGTCCAGCCAGAGGTCGAGGCTCGCAAGGTGGATACGCATCCCCGAGGCGGCCACCTGGCCAAGGCGCAGTTCGTCGATGACGATGCGTTCGTAGGGCGTGCCTGCAGCCGCCGCTGCCGCGGGCGTGGGATGCAGGTGCACCGAGAGCCGCGCGGTGATGTCGTTGACCGTGATCTCGCTGGTGTCGGGGGCGAGGATCTGCATCGACGGTCCCGAAAGCTCCAGCTGGGAGAGGTTCAGGCTGTCCAGATGCAGCGGCGCGCTGCCGTTCGCGCCGATCGAGACGACATTGCCGGAATAGCGGATCAGCCCCGTGTCGAAGTTGCGGAACCCATAGCCGAGATCGACACCCGGCCCGGTGCCGTCTCCGTAGTGGACCGTGCCCGCGCCGGAGATTCCCGTAGCCCGTCCCTCGATCGCACCGCCGGGATCGAAGGCAAAGTCGATCCTTCCGGCGTTCAGCATGCCGCTCGCGCGCAGTTGCTCGCCGTAGCGCACGAGGAAGTCGGTCTCCACCGAGCCGATCGAGCCGCGCGCCCTTGCTGCACCGGCGGTCGGCCCGATGGTGGTCGCCGCGCCGCCGAGGCCGATCAGCAGGTTGTGGACGTTGATGTCGGACAGCGTCGCCGCCTCTCCCGGCACGAAGCGCCCGCCCGGTGCGGCCTCGGGCAGTTCCAGGTGCAGCGAACCGGCATCGACGACGATCCGCGCGGCGCTGATGCGGTCGACATGGAGGCTGTCGATCGCGAATTCGCTGCGCTCGTCCGCCAGCGAGGAATAGCGGCCGGAGAAGCGCACGCCGGTGGCCACCGTCGGGCCGTCGGCGCGGATCGTGGTGCCGTCGGCGGTGTGCCAGCGGATGCGGCTGAAGGTCAGGCTGTCGAGCCACAGCGCATTGATCCGCGTGTCGCCGCCCGCCAGGACGACCTGCCCGGACACGTCGCCGCGCGTGATATGCATGCCCCCGCCGCTGCGTCCGTCCGCGCCGCGATAGGTGACGTCGGTGTCGGAGGCGACGAGGGCATCGAGGGCGACGGTCATCGTGCCGTCGCTGGCCATGTCGACACTGACCGCGCGAGGCGCGCGCTCGGCCCCTTCCGGCCGATCGAGCTGGCCACCGGCCTCCAGCATCCGGCCCATCGCGAAACGGAAGCGCATCTGGTCGAATCCGGCGACCTCGATGGCGCCGGACATCCGCGTCTCCTCGCCGCCGAGGTCGATGTCGAACCCTCGCAGCGCCAGCCCGAGCAGGGCGCCGGAGGTGATCTCGATCCGGTACGAACTGCTGCCAGCAACCAGTTTCTCGTAGCCGAGGCCGCTGCCTTCGATCCGGCCGATGCGGAAGGTCTCGATGTGGATGTTGCGGAAATCGATGCCGCCGTTCTCTCCGGTGCGGCGGCGCAGCAGGATGTCGGCGGTGATGTCGCGCGCGGTGCTCAGGCCATCCGCCCAGATGTGATGGGTGCCGTTGTTGTAGTCGAGGGCCTGCAAGTCGAGCTGGCGCACCACGAGCCCCTCGACATGCAGCCCGTCGGTAGCCACCCGCAACCCGGCGCTGACACCCGAGAGGGCGAGGGCCTGTCCCTCGCGCTCGGTGATGCCCGCGCCGTGGATGCCGCGCACCGCCACGGAACTGGCCCCGATCCGCGCGGAAAACGCCTCGCCGCCGCCTGCCGAGATGGTCGGTCCGGTCACGGTGACTTCGCGCACGCGGATGTCGAGCAGTTCGCCCAGCTGGCGCGACACTTCCAGCAGTTCGCGTTGGTCCTGCGGCGAGCGGGCCAATCCTTCCGGCACGCCGATGCCGAGCGAACGGCTCCGCAGTTCCTCGTAGCGACCGACCAGCGGGCGCAGGTGCAGCAGGTGCTCGCGCTCGGCGGGCAGAGGAGGCGGATCGGCGCGCAACTGCGCCTCGATCGCGGCGAGCGTGGGGATCGTCGCGGGCAGGGCAAGGTCGCGCAGGGTGAATTCGTCGGCGGTCACGCTCGGCCCGCTCGCCGCTGTGCCGAGGCGTGCGGGCGAAGGGGGACCGGCGCTGACGAAGCGGCGGATCGCCTCCTCGCTGGTCATCTGGCGGAAGGCCAGCGCGGCAGTGTCGCCGCCGCCGCGTATGCCGGTCAGTTCCGCATGGCCAAGGCGGACCGGGCCGTCCACGCCGTCGACGCTGACCCGCGCAATGGCGATGGAGAGGCCGCCGACACCGCCCACGCCCGTCTCGGCCTGCAAGGTGTCGAGCCGTGCCTGCTCGGCGGCGCTCAGGCGATGCCCTGCCTGCAGCCGCGCCATGAGCCCCAGCATTTCCGCCTCCAGCGGCTCCAGTGCGGCGAGCCGGGGCCGCAACTCCTCGCGATCGGCGACCAGCCCAGCGACTTGTTCGGGCGCGGCGGCGCGCGCCCGTTCGATCCGCGCGTCGAGGACGAAGATCTGCGCGCGCAGCGCCGCCGCGCGGTTGCCGCCTGCCGCCGCCGTGAAGCCCTCGACCGAGAGGCTGGCGACGCGCAGGTCGCCCATGTGAAGGCCCTGCGCGTCGATGCGCCCGACCGAGATGGTCGCGGTGCCCAGCGAGGTGTTCGCCGCCGCCCGCTCGGTCAGCGCGTCGCGGTTGAGCGCGAGGTCCCACACCAGGCCGAGCACATGGCCCAGGACCGGGGAATCGGGCAGCGGTGCGGTCTGGAAGCTGGCGCTGGCATCGACTCCGGCGATGCCGAGGTGGCGCAGGCCGGTCGGTTCGGCGTCCCCCGCGCGGGTGTGGACGATCTCGTCGAGCGAGACATCGTCCACATGGAAGCGCCCGGCACGCGGCGCCCGCAAGTCCTCTGGCGCAAAGGTGAGCGCGAAATCGAGGTCGGTGAGCGAGACGGCGCCCGCGCGCAGCGTCGATCCGGTCGAGACGGAGGCGAACCGGGTGAGCGCGATCCGGCTGGCCCGCACGCGCATGAAACCGGCGGGCCCGTTGATCTCGATATCGACGACGTTGGGCTGGGCGAGCGCCGCCTCGCGGTTGTCCGAGCCGATGGAAATCCGCTCGCCCGGCGAACGCGCCAGCACCGCGCCGGTGTAGAGCGGAGCCCCGGCGTTGCCCTCCAGCTGTTCGAGGTCGACGGTCACCCTGAGCCCGGTGGTCTCGGCATACGTCGCGGATTCCCCGGTGAAGGGGTCGGTGCCGTGGACGGGGCGGGTGTACTCCTCCAGTTCGTAGGCGCCGGTGCCGAACAGCATCGCCAGCAGGTGGCGGCTGCTCCGCGCGGCGCTGACCGTGTGCGGGCGCGGGAACGTGCGCCCCACGCGCGGGTCGTAGAGCGCGAAACGTTCGACCAGCGGCCCAAGCGGCTCGCGGGTCCAGGCCCGTTGGCGGTGCGACTGCTCGAAGATCCAGTCGAAGTCGCCCGCCGTGATGCCCATCTGGACCAGCAGCGCCAGATCGGCCGGGTTCGTCCCGTCCCATGCCGCCGGGTCGGCCAGTTGGCGGCGCAGCGGGGTTTCCCCGCGCTCGTCAGGGCGGGTGAAGGCGAACGACAGCCCTGCCTCGTGGAGCATCGACTGCGACAGTGCCCCGGCGATCCGGGCGGCATAGGCGCCGCGATCCTCGAGCTCGAAGGCGCGGCGCTGGTCCTCGGGCAGGGCGCGCAGGATGTGGAAGGCGAACAGCGCCTCCTCGAACGTCACCTCATCGATGGTAATGATCCACAGGAAGGTGCTGACGTGGAGCAGCCGCCGCAGGTCCTCGCGATTGAACGCCGGATCGCGGGCGCCGAGGACAGTGGCGAGATCGTTCCAGTAGCGTCGGTCCTGTTTTACCCCGTCGGAGAGGGCGGAGAACAGGCGGCGCATCAGGCCCAGGACGTCAAGCCTTCGCACGACGGCCGGCAGGACGGACAAGCCGGGCGCCGGGCGCGTGGACGTGGCCGCGGTTCCTTCCGGCGGCGCGTGGGCAGGAGCCGGCACGGCGAGCGCGGCCAGTCGCACGAACAGGCGATAGGCCGCCTCGGCGCTGTCGTCGAAGGCGCGGGCGGCGGCGATCAGTTCGGCCTGTCCTTCCAGCAGCGCGCCCGCCTCTGCGGTGAGGTCGGACAGGGAACCGTCTTCGCCGCGAACCACGATAAGCCCGGCCATGGCGGCTTCGGCGCGCAGGTCGTCCGGCAGTTCCTCGATCAGCCGCAGGTAGAGGCGGCCCTCGTCGAGCGACTGGAAGCGCGCCTGCTCGGCGGGCGGCATCGCGCGCAGCATGTCCCAGGCGAGCGAGGCCTCCCAGTCCCGCACTGCCCAGTCGAAGAAGCTGCGGCTCAGCAGGGTACGCATCCGGGCCATGGTCCTGTCCGGCCGCCGGGTGCGGACGAGCATCGCGAAGCCGCGCGCTTCGGGCGTCTCCCCCCGGCGGTCGACGGGTTCGAGCGCGCCAATCCAGCGATCGACGATGCCTGCGCCGTCGAGCCGGGCGATGACGCTCTGCAGGCTGCTTTCCGGCAAGGGGGGCAGGGCGGCGTCCGGTGCAGGTGTCGGCGCGCCCGAAAAGCGCGGATCCGGCACCGCGAGTGCGGGGTTTTCAGCCAGCAGCCGAAGCGCCTCACGTGCGTCTTCGCGGCTGGCGTCGGTGAGCATGATGGAGAGGGTGCGGCGCAAGTCCTCTTCGCGCCGGGTGAGGTCGGGCGCGGCCGCACGCCGTCCCGCTTCGGTGCGCGCGGCCCGGCGGCCGGCCTCCTCGCGGTCGTATTCGGGCAGGGCGGTTGTGCGCAAGGCGCGTAGGTCCGCGCCGTTATCGCCGCCTTTGAGGCGCGTGAGCTGGCCTATCGGCACGCGGCGCAGCGTGGTGACGGCGGCGTGATGTTCGGCCGGACTGAGCGAGCCGGGGTCGAGCCGCATCGCCCGGAAGATGCGATGGCCGTTGTCGGCGCGGTCCAGCATGTCCGTGGTGAACGATTCCGCTGCGGCCAGAACCTCGCGCCGATGGCTGCGTGCATGATCATCGCCAAGGCCGTTCGCGAGCGCGGCGAGCGGCCCGGTGCCCAGCTGCGCCGTCAGCACCCGCGCCGTCTCGAAAGGCAGCGGCGCGAGCAGGTCCAGCACGCGGGTCACGGCATCGGCGGACGGGGTTTCCTGCGCGAGCACGCGAACCATGTCCTCGCGCTCGTCCCGGTAATTGGCCTCGACAACGTCTTCCAGACTGCGTGCAGGGGGCGGCTCGGCCCCGTCGAAATGCAGCGCGCCACCGGTCGCCGCACGCGGGCGCGGCGCCATGCCTCCGCCGAGCAGGGCTGCGGCCAGGCGCTCGGCCTCGCGCTCGGCGGCAAGCGGCGACGGCGGTGTCGCGGAATGCAGGCGGCCTTGCGCGACATGGACGAGTTCGTGCGCCAGCGTCAGGCGGCTCGCCTCGGATGCCGGATCGTAGCCGCGCAGCCACACCACATTGCCCCGCGCCGCGCCCCGCGCCCCGGCATCGGCCAGCAGGCGGTCGCCCTCGCGATCGAGCCGGAGATCGACCTCGCTCGCCGCAAGGCCGAGAGCCGGGGCGAGGCAGGCGAGCGCGTCTTGCGCGGCCTCGCGCGGGGCGCTCACGCTCTCGGTCGGGGAAGGGGCGGCGCGTTCGCTCATGGCGCGCGGCCTTGGCCCGCGATCCCCGCATGGACGCGGGCGGCGGCGGCGCGGCCGATGTCCTCGGGGCGGGGCCGGGCGGGAAGACGCTGCGGCGCTGCGGCGCGTGACAGGCCGCGCTGGCCGACGAGACGCTCAAGCTCGGAGGAGAAGGCCGCCCCGGCGCGCCCTGCCTCATCGGCGTTGAGGCCGTGGAAGACCAACTGGCCGACCTCGATCGCCACGCGGCTCACAGCCAGCCTCCCAGTTCGGCCGAAGTGACCGGCCGCTCCAGCTTGCGGCATTCGAGCACGGCGGCTTCGTGCACGTGGCGCATCTCCACGGCGTCCCCTTGCGCAGCGGCGAGGAACGCGGCGTTGACGGCGATGCTGCGGATGTTGCCGGGCGCGACGTTGAGGCGCGCGAGGCGGTCGAAGTCCAGCCCTTCGGTCGGCGTGGCTTGCGGGAAGGCGCGTTCCCAGACGGTCCGGCGCAGCGCTTCGTCGGGGAAGGGGAAGGCCACCACGAAGCGCAGGCGGCGGAAGAACGCGGCATCCAGCGATTCGCGCTGGTTGGTGGTGAGGATGGCGAGGCCGGTGTAGCTCTCCATGCGCTGCAGGAGGTAGCTGACTTCGATGTTGGCGTAGCGGTCGTGCGCGTGGCCGACTTCGCTGCGTTTGCCGAACAGCGCGTCGGCCTCGTCGAACAGCAGCACCGCGCCGCTGCCCTCGGCGGCGGCGAAGACGCGGGACAGGTTCTTCTCGGTCTCGCCGATGTACTTGCTGACGACTCCCGCCAGATCGACGCGAACCACGTCGGTGCCGAGGTCGGCGGCGATGACTTCGGCGGCCATCGTCTTGCCGGTGCCGCTGGAGCCCGCGAACAGCGCGGCGATGCCGAGGCCGCGCCCGCCGCGCGCGGCGAAGCCCCAGTCCTCGTGGACGTGGCGGCGGTACCGCACTTGCGCGGCGATGGCGTGCAGCGCGGTCTTGAGTTCCGCGGGAACGATGAGGTCATCCCACGTGGCGACGGGGTGGATGACTTCGGCGATGGCGGCGATATGCGCCTGCGCATGGGCGCGGGCCTCGCGGTGGAGCAGGTCGCGCGCCGCCTCGCGGTCCAGCCCTTCGGCCAGCGGGCCGAGGCGCGCGATCGCGGTCGGGCCGATGGCGAACTGGCTGGCCAGGGCTTCGCTCGCGCCGTTGAGCTTGGCGGCCTGAGCCTGCCCCAGCGCCCGCGTCCAGAGGGCATGGCGCTCGGACGCTTCAGGCACTTGCAGTGTCGCGGAGACAAAGGGGCGGCGGCATGGCAGCGCCCCCGCGCCGCCGCTGATGATGATGCAATCGTCCAGTCGATCGACGAGATCGGCGGCGAGCGCGGCCTGTTCGGGAGCGATGTCATCGGGCAGCTCGATCAGCAGCGCGAGGCCGCCCAGCAGCGCCTCTCGCCGCCACAGGGCTGCGAAACCGTGGCGCTCGGCGGGAGTGGGCGGTAGGTTCGCCGCGCCAAGAACATGGAGGCGGCGCCCCAGCCGGGTCGCCGCAGTCTGGGCGATGAGCCGGGCGTCGGCGGGCTCGCCGTGATGCAGGTGGATCGCGGGTGCCTCTCCGTCCGCGCGCATCGACCACCAGCGCTCGACCAGCCGCTCCGCCTGGGTGCGGCCGTAGGGGCCGATTTCCGCGCCTGCCGCCACCGGGCGGACGAGCGGGGCGAGGCGTTCGTCAAGCGCGTCCTCTCCCAGCAGCGCGAGGAGGATGCGTTCGTCGATCAGGAGTTCGGAAAGGGTCGGTCGGTCGGGATCGGCGAGGCGCAGGCACCGCAACGCGCGCAGCGGGGCGTCGGGACGCAGCGCCGACCATGCCGCCTCCGGCAGTACCGCCATGGCGAGGGCGGCGGTGATGCGGCCTTGCGGGTCGCCGGTCACGGCGGCACAGAGCGCTACGGAGCGTGCACTCAAGTGCGGCAGAGCGGCCAGCAGCAGGCAATCACGGGCGAATGCGATGAGGCCAAGGCGCTCGGCGAGACGCCTTGCCGGCCCACCGGATTGGGCGGCCTCCTGCGCTGCGTGCAATGTCGCTTCGGCGGCCGCGATTTGCTCGCCTGTTCGCGCGGCGGCAAGCGCGAGGTGCGCTTCGATCACGGCGATCTCGCCGGCGAGAGACGGCGCGCTCATATCGTCACCAGCGGGGTGGCGAAGCGGCCGTCGCCGCCGGGGGTGAGCAGGCTTTCGGCGCCGTCGATGCGCAGGCGCACGAGGTAGTCGCCGCGCGCGATGGCGCGATAGGGGATTGCGATCTGCGCAGCCTCGTCCACGCTTTCGGCTAGGCCATTGGCGGCGGGAGCGGCGATGGCATAGCCGCGTGGAGGCCGCGAGGCGGGAGCGCCGCGCTCGTTGAGCAGCACTTCGACCCGCTGGTCACGGCCGATGGCGCGGGCGGCGGTGACCGTCAGTGTGCCGTCGGCGTAAACGATGCCGTCGATGGTCCGCGTCGCGGAATTGGCGGCGGAGACGGTGTTCACCACCGGGCGCAGGATCAGCGCGGCGGCGTTGGAGAACACGCCTTCGTGCGCGGTGGCCGGATCGCCCATTTGGCGCGGGTGGATGACGGTGACGCTCTGCACTCCGGCCCGCGGGCGAGGGGCGGCGGCGAGGTCCACGTTCAGGATGTGGGCGCGGGAATCGGAGGCGGGCGCGTGGTCGGTGGCGCCGATGCGGACCACGGCGCCGCTGGCGGCGAGCAGGCGCAGGCCGGCGATCGCCAGCGTGTCCTCGGTGGTCACCGCCGCGCTCGGATCATCGGCGAGGCCGACCCGCGCGATCTCGGGCAGCGCCAGCGTCTCGCCGAAGACGGCGCGGGCAGTGGCGGGCAGGGCGGTGCGGCCCTTCGCGCGCGGATCGATGAGCACGACGCTCGCTTCGTAGGCGACGGTGGTGCGGTAATGCGCCTGGAATGCCGACCAGATCCGCGACATGTCCTCCAGCGCGACGGCGGTGGGAGTCAGCTTGACCAGCTCGATCTGGTCGGCGAGCCCGCAGTTCTCCAGCGCCGTGGCGAGCGGGCTCGCGGCCGTGGGCACCAGTGCGCGGCGCACCGCCTCGCGCGTCAGCACCGCGTTCTCGCCGAGGATGCGCAAGGTGTGGCCGAGCAGGACTTCGGCGACGAACATCTCCGCCGCGAAGGTCGTGACGAGGTAGTGCAGCGTGATCGCCAGCGGCGGTGCGGAGACGAGGTCGCCGCCGCTGTCGCGCCCAGGCAGCCCGAGATTGCGCCAGGCCGCGTTGGGCGTGACCTGATGGAGATAGAGGTTCACCCGCGTCGGCTCGGGCTGGCCGGGCTTGGCGACGAGGTCGGGCGGCCCGGCACTGACGCCGATGGTGCCGACCGCGTCGCCTGCCTTGTCGAGCGCAAGGCCCTCCACCACGAGCTGGCGCAGCACGGCGGTGACTCCCGCGATGGCGAAAGGCGTGCTCATCGTGCGCGCTCCCCGCCCGAAAGGAACTCTGCGAGCGAGGGGCCGGGCGACGGCGCAGGCGAGGCAGGCTGGCGCCGTGCGGGCGGCGGAACGGGGGGCGGGGGCACCGCATGGACGTCTATGCGCTCGATCCGGATGATGACCGGCGGCTCGCCTCGGGGCGTCGAAACGGAGCGTTGGCGAGGTTGCGGAGCGGCGGGCGTGGGCCGGGGTATCGCATGCGCGACCGGCCGAGGAGCGGGTTCAGCGCGGCGCGGCGGGGGGGCCTGAACGTCCGGGCCGGGCGTTGTGCCGGCGCGTGCGTGGACTTCGACGTGGCGCACGATCTCCTGCAGCACCGTGCGTTCGGAGGTCTGGAGGTTCGGGGAGGGCGAGTTGGGCACGAGGCGGGGAGCCAGGCGGTCAGGCGCTTGGGCCGGGGGGTGCGTGAGCGCAGGCGTACGGCCGGGATCGGCAGGGGGCTGCGGTATCGCAGGACGTTCGCCACTCGGTATCGCCGTCTGGATTGGCGGCACGGCCTGAGAACGGAAGCGCGGTTCCGGATTCTCAGCGGACGTAAGCACTTGCGTAACCTGCACCACCGAACCCTGCCGGATTGTCGGCGCGGCGGCGGGGGCCGTGGTACCCGGGCGCGGCGCCGTGCTTTCCCTTGGGGCGGAGGGCGCGTCCATGACCGTGCGCGGTATAGGCTGCACGCTCCCGGCGATCGGCTGCGCCGGTTCCTCGAAGGCCGTATCTTCGCCGCCACCCTCGTAAAGCGTGCGCGGGCGCGGGGAGAGCAGCGCCACGCGGCCCGAGGCTCGGGCGGCGAGGGTGGCGAGATAGCGGCTCACCCTGCCAGCTCCAGATAGGCCGCGCGGCGCTGCGGGGTCATCGCCAGGATATCCGCCTCCCGCCAGCCGTAGGCACGGGCGAGCGCGGCGACTTCCGCCAGCAGCCGCCGCGCCTCGGCGGCGACCGAACGGGCGAAGTGATGCGCGGGATCGTGCAGCGCCGGAATGCTCGCGCCGCAATGGGGGCAGGCGACGAGCAGCGTGATCGCCGCCAGCGGATCGGCAGCTTCCAGCGCATCCTCGATCGCGGCGACAACTTCGGGCGGGAGGTTCGCGGGATCGGCGGGCGCACCATCGCGGGTGCAGAGCATCACCACGCGGGCGAGGAGGGCGCGCTCGGCCGCTTCGGGCTCCTCCATCGCCAGCGCCGCCATGTCGCGGCTGTCGGCGGGGCGGGCCTCGATCCGCCATGCGCCGGACGTTATCGCGATCGGCGCGACCTCCTCCGGCGCCATCGCCAGCAGGCTGTCGGCATCGAGCGTGACTTCCGCCGTCTCGCCGCACTCTGCGCAGGGCACGGTCGCCTCGATGGCCGGGCCGAACAGCCGCCGCTGGTGCGCGATCAGCTTCCCGTCACGCGCGCCGACGGGAAGCCGCGCAAGGGCATCATCCTGCACGCCACTGGGCTCGGCAGCCCGGAGCAGGGCAAGCGGGCTCGTGCCCGCCTCCCATAGGGCGAGCAGTCCCTTGGCCGGGTTCGTGGACATGGCCTTACTGCGGTTCGACGAAGCTCGGTTCGGAAGGCTCGGTTACCGCGTAGTCGCGCTCCCAGCCTTCGTTCTCGATCTTGATGTGCTGGATGGCCACCGCGTTGGCGTTGGCGTCGAGGTCGGGCATCGACTGGAACTCGCTGATCCAGCAGCGGAACAGGCGATAGACGATCGCCGGTTGCCCTGCCTCGTTGTAGAGTTCGATGGTGATGTCCTTGCGGAAGTCGGCGAGCGAGACTTCGGCGCCGAGGGCGGAACCGAAGTTCCAGACCTTGTTCGCCCACCGCTCGAACTCGACGTCATGGGTGACGCCGCGTTCGAGGGTGACGGCCTCGAACTCGCTGCGACCGGGCGACTTGCGGCTGGAGGAGGGATCGCCCCCCTCGCGGTGTTTGACTACCTCGGTAGTGCGCTTGAGCGCGCTGACCTTGCTGACGCCCGCGACATAGCGGCCGTCCCACTTCACCCGGAACTTGAAGTTCTTGTACGGGTCGAAGCGCTGGGCGTTGACGTTGAACTGGGCCATCGGGCAACTCCTCCCTTGCCGATTACGAAGCGGCCTGACCGGCCAGCTGCTGGATGCGGATCATGACGAATTCCGCGGGCTTGAGCGGCGCGAACCCGACCAGGATGTTGACGATGCCCCGGTCGATGTCGGCCTGCGTGGTCGTCTCCTTGTCGCACTTGACGAGGTAGGCGTCGCGCGGGGTCTGGCCCTGGAACGCGCCCTGCCGGAACAGGCCGTGCATGTAGGTGGTGAGGTTCAGTCGGATCTGCGCCCACAGCGGTTCGTCGTTGGGTTCGAACACGACCCACTGGGTGCCCCGGAACAGGCTTTCCTCGATCATGAGGGCAAGGCGCCGGACGGGTACGTACTTCCACTGGCTTGCCTCCACGTCGGAGCCGACGCGGGTGCGCGTCCCCCACGAGAGCGTGCCGTAGACCGGCAGCGCGCGGATGCAGTTGAGGCCCAGCGGGTTGAGCAGCCCGTTCTCGGAATCGGACAGCTTGTAGACGAGCCCGCGCACCCCGCGCAGCTGTGCATCGGTTCCGGCGGGGGCCTTCCACACGCCGCGCTCGGCGTCGGTGCGGGCATAGAGCCCGGCGATCGCGCCGGACGGGCCGAAGGTGCGCAGCTGGAAGTCGTTGAGGGGATCGGCCATCCGCACGCGGGGGAAATACGTGGCCGCGTTGGCGCCCTTGACGGTCAGGCCCGAGGAGATCCACTCGAACGCGCGGTCCACGGTGTTCACGGTCGGCGGCGGGTCGATCAGCAGGAAGGCGCGGCGTTTGGTGCAATAGTCGAGCGCGGCCTGATAGATGGCGTTCGGGTCCAGCCCGGTATCGAGCGCATTGGGATCGCCGGGGCTGGCGCGGGTGGCGTCGGGCAGGACGAGGATGTTGAAGATGTCCGCCTTTTCCAGCGCATGGATGCCGGTGAAGGCTGACGGACTGCCGATCACGTCGGCGCTCTGCGGCAGCTGGGTGCCGTCGGCGCCGGGGACGGGGTTGCGCTGGGCGGCTTCGGCCGTGCCGGTGCCGAGGCGGTAGCGACCGACGTTGAAGTTCGCCGCAGGCAGCTTGAGCATAGCGAGGGCGCCTGCCGGGGCGCTGTCCGCCAGCGAAAGCGTGGTGTCCACGGCCGCGGGGAGCAAGGCCGGGTCGAACATCGGGGCGATGCGCAAGGCCTTGCCCGATCCGGTGACGCTGACGGCGACGGCCCCGCCGGGCAGTGCGGCGGCCAGCGCCTCGTTGAAGCGCCGCTCCAGCAGCCGGGCCAGCGCCACGACCGAGGTGGGCAGTGTCTCGGCCTGCTTGATCAGCGTGACTTCGAGCGCGGTGATGGGGCCGCTGGGCCGGTTGGCGGTGACCCGGACCTTGTACGCCTTGTCGTTGGCGAGGCCGGTGATCCCGGTGGAGGTGACGGTGAAGTCGGTGCCGACGATCCCGCTCTCGGCCGGGCGCGCGCCGGGGCTCGCGGCGGGGACCTTGGCACTGGCAAGGCGCGAACCGTTGGCCGGGTCGTTCAGCACCGCCTCCACGAAGCGGGGCGAGGCGGTCGATACGCTGAGGTCGGCCCAGCGCTCGACGGCGCCGCTGCCGAGATCGGTCAGGGTGAGGTTGAAGTTGCTGGCCGATGCCCCGTCGTAATCGACGTCGGCGACGATCCCGTTGCCCCAGTCGCCCTTGCTGGTCGCGGTGAGGGTGAAGCTGACCTTGGCGGCGTTGGCGACGCCTTCCTTGAGGTTGACCTGCGCGGCGACCCCGTCGCTCTTGGGTACGCGCACGACGATCGCCTGGCCGCCGCCGTTCTGGAAGAACTGCTGGACCGAATAGCTCAGCTCGCTGTTGGCGGCGAGGCCGCCGAATTCGCGCTCGTAGTCGGCGTAGCTGAAGATCGTCGTCGCCCGGTTGTCGAGCCCGCGCGCGGTATAGCCGACGAAGGCGGCGATCGCGGTGGGTACGCCGGCCAGCGGACGCACGCCGCTGCCCAGTTCCTCGACGTAGACGCCGGGATAGGTCGGTACGATAGGCATGAGGCCCCTCCTCCCCCTTGTCCGCACATGCGGATGGTGGATCGATGTTGATGGGAAATCGACCTTGAATGATTATCGATACGTATAGCTACTTGGCGACCGGATCTGCTTGCGGCGACTCAATAGCACCGGGGGAAGTTCGGGGCACATGACGATCTATGTTAGAGTATGTTTGTCGGTGTGCGGCGAAATGACTTATTATGTAGATCAACTGATATTGGTTAACGTCATGTAGTATTGCTTCTACTTGATTGGATTGTCTTTCCCTGAATTTCGACTGTCGTTGCGGGTTTTGCATGCGGTAAAGCGTGGCGCTTTGCCGCGTCACTCTGCGCAGGATTGAGTCGCTGCGCTTGCCATGACGATGCGGCGGCAGGTCACCCGCTCCCTGCCTGTCGGCACCACCGTTCAGAACAACTCATAGGTCGCGGCGACCAACTCGATTGTCCCGTGCGGCTTCGGTCCGCAGGTCATCTCGGCAATCTGAGGAGTCGATCCGTGCATCTCGCCCTGTTCCTTTCGCTGTCGGGCTCACATCTTGCCGGCTGGCGCCATCCGCTGGCCGAGCATGGCGATCCCTTCGACGTCGCCAACTACGCACGGATCGCGCAGGCGGCGGAACAGGCGAAGCTCGACATGGTGTTCGTGGCCGACAAGCTGTCGATCGACGACATCTACGGCAGTTCGTTCGAGGCCGCCGTCAGGCTGCGGCCCGCGATCCACGTCGAGCCGCTGACCCTGCTTTCGGCACTGGCCATGACGACGGACCGGATCGGGCTGGGGGCGACGATCTCGACCAGCTATTCCGAGCCTTATCACGCCGCGCGCATGTTCGCGTCGATCGACCACTTCAGCAAGGGGCGCGCGGCCTGGAACGCGGTCACCTCCGTCAATGACGGCGAGGCGCGCAACTTCAGCCGGGCGGAGCATCTGGGGCACGCCGAGCGCTACGAACGCGCCGCCGAGTTCATCGATGTCGTGCGCCTGCTGTGGGACACATGGCAGGAAGACGCGATCACCGCCGACAAGGCGAGCGCGCGCTATGCCGATCCGTCGCGGATCCACTACGCCGATCATCGCGGCACGTGGTTCCAGGTCAAAGGGCCGCTCGGCGCGGTGCGGCCGCCGCAGGGGCATCCGGTGCTGATCCAGGCCGGTGTCTCCGGGGCGTTCCAGTCTCTGGCCGCGCGCAATGCCGAAGTGATCTTCCCGGTGCAGTCGACGCTGGCCAAGGCGCAGGCGTTCTACGCCGACTTCAAGGCCCAGGTCGTGGCCGCCGGCCGGTCTCCCGATGCGGTCAAGGTGCTGCCGGGGGTGGTTCCGATCATCGCGGATACCGACGAGGACGCGTTCGAACTCGAAGCCCAACTCGACGCGCTGATCCATCCCGAGGCAGGGCTCAGCTTCATGTCGGGGAGCATGAACTACGACTTGTCCGTCCACCCGGCCGATGCGCCGGTGCCCGATATCCGCGATCGCATACGTGGCAGCAAGGGCCGCTTCGAAGTCGTGCTCAAGAGCGCGATGGAGCAGGGCATGACGCTGGGCGATCTCGGTCGAAGCTATGCCAAGGGCCTCGCCTTCGCGAAGTTCGTCGGCTCGCCCGCGACGGTGGCGGACAGGATGGAGCAATGGGTCCGCGAGAAGGGCGCCGACGGCTTCGTCGTCATGCCGCCCTACATGCCGGGAGGGGCGGAGCGGTTCCTTTCAGGCGTCGTGCCGGAACTGCAGCGGCGCGGGCTGTTTCGCAGCGAGTACGCGGGTACGACCCTCCGGGACCACCTCGGACTGGAGCATCCCAGCAACCGCTTCGATCTGGGCGAGGACATGCTGGCCGCGCAGTGACGTAGCCGCGCACCCGGGGTTTCGGCGCCGCGGTGACGGTCCGGGGCTCTCTCGAGTGGCTGCCCGGCAGCGAATCGGCATGTCGAAAGAGCCGGTCACCCGGAGGCGGCGCCATGCTGCTTCCCGGTGCCGCACATGGTTCGTAACGACGAGATGAGGCGGATCGCATGTTCTCCAGAGGCCGGAACATTACACGAGTGCCGATCTCCCAAGTCATTATTCGATTGCCCTAATTGCTTCGGGAATACAGGATCTGCCTGTTTCTTGGAGAAATCTCTTTGATGGCCCGTCAGGGCAAGGCTATATTGTGGACCCGGAGTAATTGACCATGCGGAAGGTCCGGCCGACGCTTTTTCGGACAGTAGCGCAGATTTCGTGCTGCATTGCAGAAAGGGCGTAGACGACGCCGCTATCCCGTATTACCATGTTTGAAATAAGTATTACTGACATGGGTGGTCAAATATTACGAGGGCAGGCGCATGGACGGGGTTCGCGTAGGTAAGAGATTGATCGGAACACAGGCACCAGTCACTGTCGGCTGGGAGAATATCGGCAGGGTCGAAGGCGGTCCGGTGAAGCAGTTCGTCTTCACCTGGTTCCAGCCAACGGTGCTCTTCGCGCTGATCGCGTTCTGGTACTACGCCCCCAATTCCATCGCCAAGGCATCGACAGCGATCGGCATCGGCATCGGTTTCCGTCTGTTTCTCCTCGGCCTCGAATGGGCCTTCCCGCGCTACGAAAGCTGGAACCTCACGTGGAAGGAACTGGCGACCGACCTGTTCTACGTCGGCCTCGGCTATACGATCCTGCGCATCATCGACGGCTACATCGGCGACGGCGTGATGATCGAGGCGATCCAGGGCGCGTTCCACTGGGAAAAGTTCGCCTGGTTCACCGTACTGCCGCTGCTGCTGCAGGCGTTCCTGATCTCGTTCATCTTCGACTTCGGGCAGTACTGGATGCATCGCGGGATGCACAACTGGTATCCGCTGTGGCTGCCGCACTCGGTCCATCACTACATCACCCAGTTGAACATCAACAAGGGCGCGGTCGGCAACCCGGTGGAGCTGTTCCTGATCGGGCTGGGCGTCGGCGGGTTCTTCGACTTCCTGCCGCGCGCGTTCCTGCTGGCCGGGGCGATCGGCATGGCGGTCGGCAGCTACCAGCACATCAACGTGCGCTTCAATTCGCCCCGCTGGTGGCGCTTCCTGTTCCACACGACCGAGCATCACAGCCTCCACCACTCGCAGGACTTCGAGGCGAGCCGCAGCAACTTCACCAACACCTACATCTTCATCGACCGCATCTTCGGCACGTGCGTCGACGGCGAGGCGGAGCTTCTGGGCATGGAAGGCGGCCGCCGCATGGGCATCCGTGAGCAGATGACCTTCCCCTTCACCGAAGGCTGGAAGACCCTGAAGGAACGCTTCGGCGGCACCCGCGCCACTGCGGTTCCGGCCGAGTGACCGCCCGCATCGGGCGCGGCTCTCCTCCCATGCAAATGCAGTCCACGGACTTGGGCGGCCCTTGTGGCCGTGCCGAAAGGGATACCATGAACGCGCGTTTCATCGACTGGATCTGGCATGTCAGGGGCAGCCTGCCGCTCGCGCCCGGACAGTCGCGCGAGGATGCCTTCGACCGCCTCACACCCCTGTTCTTCGAGAGCGGCACCAGCCACGAACGCGGCGGCGACACGCTGACCTTTACCAAGCGCGACCAGGCCGCGCAGGACAGGATGTCGGTCTTCGACGGCGGCACGCTCCGGATCGAGAACGGCGCGGGCGGGTCGGTACTGCGCTGGCATATGACCAGCCGGGCCTTGCTGTTCTGCTTCCTGGCGCCGCTGCTGTTCCTCGCCTTCGGGCAATTGACGATCGCCCTCGGCAAACTGGAAAAGCCCGCGGCCGAAGCCTCGGAAAAGAAGGACGAGAAAAAGGACAAGGCCGCGCCGGCGATGAACCCGATCGACAAGTTCCTCGGCGCACCGGCTCCGGAAAAGCCCAAGAAGGACAGCCCAAAAAAAGAAGGCAAGGACAAGAAGGAAGAGAAGAAGGACGACAAGCACTCGCCCACTTCCGCCTATGTCTTCGCCGGTATCTTCGCCGCGCTCTACGTCGGTGGGCGGGTTCTCGAGGACCGGAAGATCAAGGCGCTGATCCGCAGGAAGCTCGCGGGCGCTTAGGGCACGGGAGCCCGTCTCCTGCCGGTTCTCGTCGCACGGACATCAGTTGGGCCCCGCCTCCGCGGGGATGACGAAGAGCCTTTCAATGTGGAGTTTCGCACTTCCGTCCGCTTCAGGCGACGACGACCCTGACGCCAAGGTCGTTCAACCGGGCGGCCATGTCGCGGGGGATGCCGGGGTCGGTGACGATCGTGCCGATCTCGTCCAGCCCGCACACGATCGCGCCCGAGGACGAGGTGAACTTGCTGCTGTCGACGAGGAGGATGACTTCCTCCGCGCGCTCCATGAACCGGCGCTCGGCGGCGACGAGGATGACGTCCTGCTGCATCACGCCCTGCGGGCCGACGGCGGCGGCGCCCATGAACAGCTTGGGTGCGTGAAAGCGCGGCATCGATTCCTCGCCCGCCGGGGCCAGCACGATGTTCTGTTCCCGGAACACGGTGCCTGACGGCAGCAGCACCCGCGTGCCCTGCTGCGGCAACAGGGCATCGACGATATGCAGCGAATTGGTGAGGACCTGACAGTCCAGTCCGGCCAGATGCGGGCACATCTGCAGGGTGGTGGTGCCGCCGTCGATCATTATCCCCTCGCCCGGACGGCACAGCGCGGCAGCCGCCCGGCCGATCGCCTGCTTCGCCGGAAGGTGCTGCAGGATCGACTGTGCGAAGGGCGTGCCGGCAAGGCCGTCCTCGCGCTCTTCCTTCTGTTCCTGCGCCAGCTTGGCGCCGCCGTGCACGCGGACGATCAGGCCCTCTTCCTCCAGCCGCGTCAGGTCGCGCCGGATCGTCGCGGGCGATGCCTCGAGCCGGGCCTCAAGCGCGCGATACGTCACGAAACCGGTGGCGGTCACCGCTTCGAGGATCAGGCGTTCACGCTGCGTGGAGTGCATTGGCTACCTTATGTCGGTTTATGTCGGTCTTTGCACGGCCCTATGGCCGAGTTTTCGATCATGATCCATCATTTCTGCTCACGGGTTCATGCCCGCCTCGATCATGTTGCCCGCCCCGATGATCACCGTCGAGCCGACGAGCAGGCCGATCCCGGTCCAGACCAGCGTGCGGGTACGAAAGCTGGCGCCCTTCCACTCCTTCAGCGCAAAGCCCCAGAGCGTCGAGAACAGGATGATGGAAGCCATGTGCAGCGTCCACGAGGAGAAGCCGTAGCGTCCCATCTGGCTCTCGCCCATCGTGTAGAAGAAGAACTGGAAGTACCACAAGGTGCCGCCCAGAGCCGCCAGCAGGTAATTGACCAGAAGCCTTGGCTTTTCCCCGGTCGGCACTCGGCCGAGGAACTGGCCGAAACTGCGGTTGCGGCGGATGAGGATCGCGCACCAGATCGCATTGGTGGTGAGGCCGCCCGCCAGCACCACGCAGAGCACCGGAAGCCCTTGGCTCAACGGATCGGTCCCGGCCGCCAGCGTCAGGTCCCGGATCGGCTGTCCGGCATCGAGGCCCCAGGCGAAACAGCCCGACATGACGCCCGAGAACACCGCGATCAACAGGCCTTTGCGAAGGTCGAACTCGGCCACGCCCTCGGAAATCTTGCCGCCCAGGTCCTTGTCCTTGGCGCTGCCCGCCCGCGCGACGACGACGATCCCCGCCAGCGTCACCAGAATGCCCAGCAGCGTCAGTTGCCCGCTGGGGCGTGAGGCGATCTCGCCGATGGTGCCGTGGAAGATCGGCGGTCCCATCGTGCCGATCACCGTGGTCAGTCCCAGCGCCACGGCCATGCCCAGCGAGAGCCCGAGATAGCGCATCGTCAGCCCGAAGGTCAGCCCGCCGAAGCCCCACATCGCACCCCAGAACCAACACCACAGCAGGGTCCGCGAAGGCGTGGCGGCCAATACGCCGAGCAGGTCCTCGGTACGCAGCGAGGCGAAGAGCCAGGGCGCGATGGCCCAGGAGAAGATGCCGCCCGCAAGCCAGAATATCTCCCAGGACCACAACTTGATGCGCTTGTAGGGGACGTAGAAGCTGGCGGAGGCGAAGCCGCCAAGCCAGTGAAACAGGACGCCCAGCGGCGGATTGCCTCCCATGATTTTCGTGATCCTCTCTTGATGTATGTTATCGGGTGGCCGCCAGGCAGTTGCGGTCGATCTGGTCGATGCGGGTGGTGCCGGTGAGCGCCATGGCAACGCGCATTTCGGCCTCGATCAGCTTGAGCATCTTCGTGACGCCTGCTTCCCCTCCGGCCGCGAGCGCCCAGGCCCAGGCGCGGCCCAGCAGCACGCCCTTGGCGCCCAGCGCCAGCATCCGCACCACGTCGAGGCCGGAGCGGATGCCGCCGTCGGCCAGTACGGTCAGGCGGTCTCCCACCGCATCGACGATCGGGGGCAGGGCGCGGGCGCTGGAAAGCACGCCGTCGAGCTGCCGCCCGCCATGGTTGGAGACGACGATGCCGTCCGCGCCCAGCTCTGCGGCTTCGCGCGCGTCGTCCGGGTCGAGGATGCCCTTGATGATCAGCGGCCCCTTCCATTCGGAGCGGATGAAATCGAGGTCACGCCAGTTGATCGAGGGGTCGAAATTGTTTCGCATCCAGGCGAAGAAGTCCTCGATCCCGGTCCTGCCCTGCAGCACCGGGGCGACGTTGCCGAGCGTGTGGGGGCGGCCGTTGATGCCGACGTCCCATGCCCAGCCGGGCCGGGCGGCGGCCTGCGCAAAGCGCCAGAGCGCGCCCTTGATGCCGCCGGATCCGGCAAGGCCGGTGTGGTAATCGCGATAGCGGCTGCCGGGGACCGGCATGTCGACGGTGAAGACGAGGGTGGAGCAGCCGGCCTCGACCGCCTGCGCCAGCAGGTCCTTCATGAAGGCGCGGTCGCGGATCATGTAGAGCTGGAACCAGAACGGGCGGTCCGCAGCCCTGGCGACTTCGCCGATGGTGCAGGCACCAACCGTGGAGAGCGTGAAGGGAACGCCGGCGTTCTGCGCCGCCCGCACCGCCTGCGTCTCGCCGCGCCGGGCATAGAGGCCGGCCAGCCCGATCGGCGCCAATGCAAGGGGCAGGGCCAGCTTCTGGCCGAACAGCTGCGTCGACAGGTCCAGCGCCGAGACGTCGCGCAGCACGCGCTGGCGCAGGGCGAGTTCGGCAAGGTCGGAGACGTTGCGACGCAGCGTCGCCTCGGCATAGGAGCCGCCGTCGATGTATTCGAACAGGAAGCGCGGCAGCGTGAGGCGTGCGGCTTCGCGAAAGTCGGGGATCGAGGCGGTGATCATGCGGTCAGTCCTGCGGGGGCCTTTGCCACGGCTTCGCGCCAGGCGTCGCGGTAGCCGAAGAGGTCGCCTTCCAGCGGTTCGACGCGGATGAGTTCGCCGCCCGCCTCCAGCGACGGGTCGATCAGGCGCAGTGCGCCGAACGAGACGTCGTTATGGGCATTGGCGAGGAAGACCCGGGTGTCCGGCCGCAGCGCGGCGAGCGCGCGCACGAAGACCTCGGCCTCGGAAAAGCGCCCCTCGATCAGCAGCCGGTCCTTCGAACCGATCAGGTCGAGCGCGGTATCCGCTACCAGCGCGGCATAAAGGCAGATCGCCGCGCGTCGGGCGTACCAGGTTCCCTGCCACTCGACCGGCGCGTTGACCCAGCGCGCCTCGCCGTCGGGATAGGGGCCGAAGCCGGGCGCGAGCGTGGGCATCATCATCGTACGGCGGCGCAGCAGCGCCGGGACTTCGGCCATCAGGCGGGGCTGGTCGGGCTTGATGTCGATGCGGCGGGTGTCGAGCTGGATGACCGTCTCGACCTCGCGCCCGCCCATGAAACGGGCCGAGGGCACGGGCGCGCCATAGGCATCGACGTTGACCAGCGTGTCGCGCCCTTCGGGCAGCGAGGCGATGGCGAAAGGCTCGGCGGCAAGGCGCATGGCGATGAACCATGTGCCGGTGGAAAGGATCGTCGCCTCCTGCCGCGCGATCTGCGCAAAGCCGCGCGCGGCGAGCAGCGCGGCGTTCGAATCGTGAAGTCCGGCAAGCACTTGCGCACTCGCGGGCAAGCCCGTCTCGGCCGCGAGTTCGGGGCGCAGGGTGCCCACGACCTCGCCTGCGCCGACCACGGGGGCAAAGCGCTCGGCCCAGCCGAGGCGCTCGGCCATCGGGGAGAAGCGCGCTTCGCCGGGTGCCCAGAGGTCCGAGTGGCAGCCGAGGCTGGTCACTTCGCTGACCGCCTGGCCGGTGAGGAGCCAGGCCCAGTACTGCGCCCAGGGCACCAGCGTCGCCCGCGCCATCGCCTCGGGGTGGCGCTGCGCCATCCACCAGATCTGCGCGCCCATGTTGAGGCCGTCGGGCAGGGCGGGGGAGCCGGTCACGGCGAGCGCGTCGCGCTCGGCCCGGTAGGCGGCCATGACGTTGCCGGGGATCGGCTGTTCGTAGTCGAGCGGGGCGAAAAGCAGCCCGTCTTCTCCGATCGCGGCGAAGGCGGCGGCATGGGCCACGGGGATGATCGCCTCGACCGGATGGCCTGCCCATTCACGCAAGGTTGCGCGCAGCCAGTCGCCGATTCCCTCGGCGTCGAGGCGGCGAATCCCGTCGATTTCATGGATCGGGTTGGGGCGCACCTGGCGGCACACAAGGGTACCATAACGGCACCACAGCGACACCTTGCTGAGGGTCTTGCCGATATCGACGACGATGTAAGCGCCTGTTCCTGCCATTCTCTCCGCCGCCATTTTCAACCAGGCAGCGATCTGCCTGAACATGGTGTTGATTGATTGCTTATGAGCGATTATTATCGAGTCAGATTGAACATGAAAAGAGGAAATGTCAGAGGGTGTCCATGGAAACAATCACTGCCCCCGCCGCCCCGTTGAAATCCGCCCCCGCGCTCACTTTCGCCGTGCCGACCAGCCGGTGGGACGACTCGGTCGCGGCGTCTCTTTCTCCTGCCCAACTGCTGCTCTACCGCTCCAACCTGCTGGGTTCCGACCTGACTGTCACCAACTTCGGCGGCGGCAACACCTCCGCCAAGCTGGAAGAGGTCGATCCGCTGACCGGAGAGACGGTGGAAGTCCTGTGGGTGAAGGGCTCGGGCGGCGACATCGGCTCGATGAAGCTCGATGGATTCGCGACGCTCTATCAGGACAAGCTGCTTGGCCTCGAACAGCACTACGGCGGCCCTGACGACGACGACAAGATGGTCGGCTACCTGCCGCACTGCACTTTCAACCTGAACGGCCGCGCGGCGTCGATCGACACGCCGCTCCATTCGCTGCTGCCTTTCGCGCATGTCGATCACGTTCACCCGGACGCGATCATCGCGCTGGCTGCCAGCTCTGGCGGCGAGGCGGCGACGCAGGCGATCTGGGGCGGCCGGATCGGCTGGCTGGCGTGGAAGCGCCCCGGCTATACGCTGGGCGTGCAACTGCGTGACTTCGTGGCGGCCAACCCCGGCGTCGAAGGCGTAATGCTCGCGGGCCACGGCATCATCTGCTGGGCGGACAGCGCGAAGGCCTGCTACGAACACACCGTCGAACTGATCGCCGACGCTGCTGCCTACCTCAATGCGGGCCTTGCCGGGAAGCCCGCGTTCGGCGGCGCGGCTTATGAAACCGCCGGGGACCGCGCGGCAATCGCGGCCGATCTCATGCCCCGCCTGCGCGGCCTGATGACCGGAGCGCGGCGCAAGGTCGGCCACTATTCCGACGATGCCGAAGCGCTCGAGTTCGTGAATTCGGCGGACTTCCAGCGCCTCGCTGACCTCGGGACCTCGTGCCCCGATCACTTCCTGCGTACCAAGATCGCGCCATTGACGCTCGACCCGGCGCGGTTGCAGGATGGCGCCTACCTGGCGCAGAAGATCGCCGATTACCGCGACCTCTATGCTGCCTATTACGAGCGCTGCAGGCGTCCGAACTCGCCCGCGATGCGCGATGCCAATCCGGTGGTGGTGCTGGTGCCGGGCATCGGGCGCATCACGTTCGCCACCGACAAGACCACCGCGCGCCTCGCCGGCGAGTTCTACGGCAACGCCATCAATGTGATGCGCGGGGCCGAGGCGATCGGCGACTATATCGCGCTCGATGAACAGGAAGCCTTCGACATCGAGTACTGGCTGCTCGAGGAAGCCAAGCTGCAGCGCATGCCCGCGCCCAAGCCCTTGGTCGGCCGCGTCGCGCTGGTGACCGGCGGTGCGGGCGGCATCGGCGCGGCGAGCGCGGCGCGGCTGATGGCCGAGGGCGCCTGCGTGGTTCTCGCCGACCGTGACGGCGCCGTCGTCGAGGACGTGCGCGCCGGTTTCGCCAGGCAGTTCGGCAAGGACGTGGTGCGTTCGGTGGTATGCGACGTGACGGATGAAGCGCAAGTCGCCGAGGCCTTCGCCGTCGCCGCGCGCGAGTTCGGCGGCCTCGACATCCTCGTCGCCAATGCCGGCATCGCCTCCTCGGCGCCGATCGAGGAGACCACGATCGAACTGTGGAGCCGCAACTACGACGTTTTGGCGCAGGGCTATTTCCTGACCAGCCGGGCCGCGTGGCCGCTGCTCAAGGCGATGAAGGAACAGGGCGGCACCAGCGTCGTGTTCATCGGCTCGAAGAACGGCGTCGCCGCCGCCACCAATGCCAGCGCCTATGCCTCTGCCAAGGCGGCGGCCAACCACCTTGCGCGCTGTCTGGCGCTGGAGGGGGCGCCGCACGGCATCCGCGTCAATGTCGTCAACCCCGATGCCGTCATCAAGGGTAGCCGCATCTGGGACGGCGACTGGCGCAAGGAGCGCGCGGGCGCCCACGGTATCGACACCGGCAAGGAACTGGAGGAACATTACCGCCAGCGCTCCATGCTCAAGCGCGACGTGCTGCCTGGCGACATTGCCGAGGCGGTGTACTTCCTGGCGGGCGACCAGTCCGCCAAGTCCACCGGCAACATGATCAACGTCGATGCGGGCAATGCCCAGGCGTTCACGCGCTGATCACGACGGGAAGAGGATAAGAGACAATGACGAACCTGCCGATTTCCGCCGAACTGATCGCGGAAGCCAATGCCCGCGCCGCCGAGGCGCTGGAAGACGACTACGCCTCGCTGGGCCGCAAGCTGGAGCGTTCGGGCATCGCCATCGATGCGATCAGGGACAAGGTTGCGGGCTTTTCCGTGGCGGTGCCGACATGGGGCGCGGGGCGCGGCGGCACCCGTTTCGCCAAGTTCCCCATCCCCGGCGAGCCCACCAATATCCACGAGAAGCTGGAGGACTGCGCGGTCATCAACCAGCTCTCGCGCCTGACCCCGCGCGTCAGCCCGCATTTCCCGTGGGACAAGGTCAGCGACTACAAGGGGCTGCGCGAGGAGGCGGCGAGCCTCGGCCTGGGCTTCGATGCGGTGAACTCGAACACGTTCCAGGACCAGAAGGGGCAGGCGCAGACGTATGCCACCGGCTCGCTCTCCTCGACCATCGAGGCGACGCGGGCGCAGGCGGTGGAGCACAACATCGAGTGCATCGAGATCGGCCGCCAGCTCGGCTCCACCGACCTGACGGTCTGGGTGGGCGACGGCACCAACTTCCCCGGCCAGCAGGACCTCGGCCGCAGCCTCGACCGCTATCTCGACGCTGCGAGCGAGGTCTATGCCGCGCTGCCGGACGACTGGCGGATGTTGCTGGAGCACAAGATGTTCGAGCCCGCGTTCTATTCCACCGTCATCAGCGACTGGGGTTCCTCGATCCTTGCCGCGCAGGAACTGGGCCCCAAGGCCAAGTGCCTCGTCGATCTTGGGCACCATGCGCCCAACGTCAACATCGAGCAGATCGTGGCGCGCCTGCACCGGTTCGGCAAGCTCGGCGGCTTCCACTTCAACGACAGCAAGTACGGCGACGACGACCTCGATTCCGGCTCGATCAACCCGCACCAGCTGTTCCTGGTGTTCAACGAACTGGTCGAGGCCGAACTCAGCCCCCGCGACGGCTTCAATCCCAGCTACATGATCGACCAATCGCACAACGTCACCGACCCGATCGAATCCATGCTGTCTTCGGCCGAGGCGATCGGATCGTGCTACGCCAAGGCGCTGCTGGTCGACCGCGAGGCGCTGCATCTGGCGCAGGAAGCGAACGACACGATGATGGCCTTCCAGGCCCTGCGCCGGGCCTACAACGTTGACGTCTCGCCGATCCTGGCGAAGGCCCGCATCGATGCGGGCGGCGCGGCGGACGTGCTGGGCGTCTACCGCGAAAGCCGCTGGCGCGACCGCAAGGCGCAGGAACGCGCCGCCGTGGGACTTGGCGCCGGCATCGTCTAAGGCATCGTTTGAAGGACTGGCACTCACCCGTCGGCGCGGATTGCGTCGGCGGGTGATCTCCGTCAGGGGTAGGCCCAGGCAGACGAAGGCATACCGGAATGGTGGAAGCAGGCGAATATCGGCGCAGTTCGGCGATCGACCCGCGCGCCCTGCTGACGTTCCGCGCGGTCTGCGATACCGGATCGATCAGCGCCGCCGCCCGGGCGCTCAACCTCTCGCAGCCCTCGGTGTCGAACACGATCTCGCTGCTGGAGCGCAAGCTGGGCGTCGTGCTGTTCGAACGCGGGCGTGGCGGCATCGTGCTGACGGCGGAAGGCGAAGTGCTCCAGCGCCGGGCCGAGGCCATGGCGACGCTGCTGGGCGATGCCGTGACCGAGATCGAGCACACGCGCCACGGCATCGCCGGACCCTTGCGCATTGGCGGGACGCCGGGCGCCCTGCTCACTCTCCTGCCCGGCGCGATCATGCGGGTGGAGGAGGCGATCGGCGACTTCGCGCTCAGCGCCATCGAGCGGCCCGACGAGGAACTGCTGGAGATGGTGCGCAAGGGCGCCATCGAACTGGCTTTCGTGACGACCGGCATCGAAAGCGTCCCGGCCGACATGAAGGAAGTCACGTGCGCCAGCGATCCGTTCGTCCTGATCGTCGGCCCCCGGCACGAGAAGCTGCCGGGCCGCGTGTCGCTGCGCCAGGTCGAGAGCTACCCCTGGGTGCTGCCCGAGGCGCGCGGGGCGTTCCGGCGGCAGGTCGATGCGCTGTTCATCGCCGCGGGGGTGGCGGTGCCGCGCACGACGATCCGCTGCGACTCCCTCCTCACTACGAGGGCCATCGTAAGGGAGAGCGACCGGGTGACGGTACTGCCGCGAACCGTGGCGCTCGACGGGGTCACCGACGACAGCATCCGGGCCGTGATGATCGAGGAAGCCGTGCGTGAACGCAGCGTCGGCGTGCTGTGGCTGGCGGGGCGTCCGCTGTCTCGTCCGGCGCAGGCGATGATGGAGGCGCTGCAAAATCCATAGTCTGTTGCTATGGCATCGCAAAAAATCATTATTTTACTTTGTGGGTCTGCGCAGCTTAACAATCCAGCGATAACGATGATCGCAGGAGAGCAGGATGCGGGCACTGATCCGCCAGGTTTCCATTTTCGACGGCACCGGCTCGGCGCTCCGGACAGGCTCCGTTCTGGTCGAGGGCGAGCGTATCGCCCGCGTCGCGCCGGGTGAGGACGCACTCGCCGATGAGGCCGCCGATCTGGTGATCGACGGGCGCGGGCTGACCCTCATGCCCGGCATGGTCGATGCGCATACGCACCTGACCTGGGCTTCCTCGCTGGAGAAGGTCTACCACCAGTTCATCCTGCCGCATGACGAGCTGAAGGTCGCAGCCTGGCGCAATGCGCGGGTGCTGCTAGACCACGGTTTCACCAGCCTCTACTCGGCCGGTGCCCTGGGCGACATGATCGAGCCGGATCTCGCCCGCGCCATCGAGGAGGGCGATACGCCCGGGCCGCGCCTCGTTCCCTCGACGCTGGAGCGCAGCCCCGAAGGCGACGATACCGGCGACGTGTTCAACGGCCGTGGCTCGGATGCGATGCGCCGTTTCGTGGCTTATTGCGCGGACGAGGGAGTCAAGTCGATCAAGCTCGTGGTCTCGGGCGAAGATGCGCTCAAGCCCGGCAGCGCGATGGACGTGCTCTATACCCGCGAGGAAATGCTGGCGGCGGGGCAGGCCACCCGCGAGGCCGGGATGTGGATCGCCTGCCATACTTATTCGCCCGAGGCGATCGGCCTCGCGCTCGATGCGGGCGCGCGGATTCTCTACCACTGTTCCTTCGCTGATGAAGCGACGGTGGAGCGGATGGCGGCGGAGAAGGACAGCTTCTTCTATGCCCCCGGTCCCGGTGTCTCGGTCGCCGCGCTGGAGGCGAACCCGCCGCCGCACGTCGACATGACGCACATGAAGGCGAGCGCAAAGGTTCGCATGGACCTTGAGGCTAAGCTGATCCCGCGGCTGAAGGCGCGCGGCGTGCGCGTGCTGGTCGGCGGCGACTATGGCTTCCCGTTCAACCCGCATGGCCGCAACGCGCGCGACCTGCAGCACTTCGTCGATTACTTCGGCTTCACTCCCGCCGAGGCGCTGCAGGCGGCGACCCAGCATGGCGGCGAACTTATGGGCATCGAGACCGGCGTGATCCGCGAGGGCTGGCTGGCCGATCTGCTGCTGGTAGACGGCGACCCGACGCAGGACGTTGCGATCCTGCAGGACAAGGATCGCCTGAAGATGATCATGAAGGGCGGCAAGCTGCACAAGGCTCCAAGTGACATCTTGGCTGGGGCTGGGGCCGGGGCAGGGGTCGCCGCCGCCGCGAACTGAGTTTTAACAGGGACGAAAATCATGTCGTACGACGTCGTTGTCGTAGGCTGCGGCCCTGTGGGCGCGCTGGCCGCGAACCTTCTTGGCCTGAAAGGGCTGCAAGTCCTCGTTCTCGAACGGGAACTGGAACACTATCCCCTGCCGCGTGCGGTCCATCTCGACCATGAGATGATGCGCCTGTTCCAGTCGGCCGGGGTGATCGACCGGGTCGAGGGCGACATGATCGCCACTGACGGGCACCTCCATGTCGGCGCGGATCACGGCGTCATCCGCTACATGGGCACGGTGGGCAAGCCGCGCCCGTTCGGCTGGGCGAACGACTACTTCTTCTACCAGCCCGAGCTGGAAGCTCACTTGCGCGAAGGCTTCGCCGGCATGGCAAACGTCACGCTGAAGCTGGGCGCGACGTTCACCGGTCTGGAGCAGGACGCAGGCGGCGTTACCGTGTCCTACGACGAGGGCGGTGAACGGCAGAGCGCCTCGGCCCGCTGGGTGATCGCCTGCGACGGCGCGCGGAGCACCGTGCGCAAGGCGCTGGGCGTGGACCTCGACGATCTCGATTTCGAGGAGCCCTGGCTGGTCGTCGATGCCGAAGTGCAGGGGCCGGTCAGCTTCCCGCCGATCGCGGGCGTGCCTGAAGGGGCGGACCTGCAGCGGCTGTCGGTGATGGTGTGCGATCCGGTGCGCCCCGCGACCGTGGTGCCCGGCCGCCGCGATCATCGCCGCTGGGAATTCATGCTGCTGCCGGGTGAGGACGACAAGGCGATGTCTGCGCCGGACAAGGTCGCCGAACTGGTCGGCGCGTGGATGGCCGACGTACCGCACGAGATCGTGCGCGCCGCGACCTATCGCTTTCACGGCCTCGTCGCCCATCGCTGGCAGGTCGGCAATGTCTTCCTCGCGGGGGACGCCGCGCATCAGACGCCGCCGTTCTTCGGGCAGGGCATGTGCCATGGCCTGCGCGACGTCGCCAATCTGGCCTGGAAGATGGACGCGGTGATCAATGCGGGCGCCTCGCCTGCGATCCTCGATACCTACCAGCCGGAGCGCGACCCGCACGTGCGCGCGGTGATCGGCGCGGCGGTGGCGGCCGGGCGCTACATCTGCGAACTCGACCCCGACCTTGCCGCCGCCCGCGATGCCCGCATCCGTGAGGAAGCACGCGGCAAGCAGGGTGAGACCGCGCATGACCTGATCCCCGCGATCCGCGAAGGACTGGTGCTTTCCGGCACTTCGGGTGCAGGCGCGCGCTTCGTCCAGCCGGTACTCGCCGACGGCAGCAAGCTGGACGAGTGCACCGGCGACGGCTGGCGCCTTTTCGTCCGCGACGACACCGTGCCGGGCGAGGCCGGGGGCGTCACCCGCGTCGTCGCGGCGGCGCTGGCGGACAATGAGGCGATCGCGTCGTGGCTTGACCAGCACGGCGTCGATGCCGTGCTGGTGCGCCCGGACCACTACGTCTTCGGAACCGCCTCGGACAGCGCTGAGGACCTGCTGGCCGCCCGCGCGGCCCAGCTTTTCGATCACAAGGAACTGACCGCATGACCCTGACGCTCTTGCAGGCGCAGACCATCGTGACCGCCGCGCTGGCCGAAGCGCGTTCGCGGGGCGCGAAGGCTTTGGCGGTGATCGTGCTCGACGCCGGAGCCCACCCGGTCGCCTTCGCGCGTGAGGACGGGGCGAGTCTCTACCGCTTCGACATCGCCCGCGCCAAGGCCGAAGGGGCCGTGGGCATGGACGCCGACACCGCCGTCCTCGCCGAGCGTGCAAAGGGCAATCCGGTGTTCTTCCATAGCGTCAGCGCGGCCGTGGGCGGAGGCATCGCCTTCTCTCCCGGGGGCGTGGTGATCCGTGATGTGAACGGCGCCCTGATCGGCGCGGTGGGTGTCAGCGGCGATACGGGCGAGTGCGATGCCGACTGTGCGCTCGCAGGGATCAGGGCGGCCGGACTTGTCGAGGAGACCGAGGCATGAAACTGCGAAGCATCGAACTGGCGCTGCCCGATCCGGCCGCTGCTGCCGCCTTCATGACCGATGTGTGGGGCATGGCGCCCGCCGACGTGATCGGCACGACCCATTACCTGCGCGGTTCCGGTTCCTACCCCTATCTCGTCGCCTTCGAGCAATCGGAAGACGAGTTCGTCCGCTCCACGACCTTCCTGTGCTCGGCGGAGGAGCTTGACGGTATCTCGGGACGCGCTGCCGCCGCAGGTTGGCCGCACCGCGCCACGGTCAGCGAGGACCCCGGCGGCGGGCACGGCCTGCTCGTCGAACTGCCCGAAGGCGAACTGCTGCGCTTCCTCGTCGATGCAGGCGAAGTCGAGCCGATCGCGGGCCGCGACCTGCCGGTCAAGCTTACCCACGTCGTGTTCAACTCGGCCGATGCCGAGGCGTCGGGGCTGGCGGTGGAGGAGGTGCTGGGCTTTCGCGTTTCCGACCGGACAAAGGGCATGGTCTTCGTGCGCTGCAACGATAGCCACCACTCGACCGCTTTCGCGCGGGCGGGGATCAGTTCGCTCAATCACATCGCCTTCGAAATGGAGGACCTCGATGCGGTGATGCGCGGCATTGGGAGGCTGCGCGACCATGCGCTGGCGCCTGCCTGGGGGCCGGGGCGGCATGGGCCAGGGGCCAACGTCTACGCCTACTACATCGCGCCGTTCGGGCCGGTGATCGAATTCTCCACCGCCGTCGAGAAAGTGCCCGACGACTACCGTGTCGGCGCGCCGGAGGACTGGACCTGGCCGGAGAACCGCATCGACCAGTGGGGCATCTCGGACAAGGATTTCGCCGGACTGCGCCGCGCCGAGGAACGCTTCCGCTTCCGCCGCGACTGGCAGGACGAAGCGCAAGGACAATGAACACCGCTGCCGCCATTCCGGCAGGTCAGGAGAAAACGGACATGACCCAGTATATCAGTTTCCAGCGCCCCGACGGCACCAGCAGCTTTGGCCGTCTCGATGGCGAGACGGTGCTCGATCTCGGCGCACCCGGCGGTGATGCGTGGCTGAAGGACGCGCTCGCGGGTGATCTAGTGGCGCTTCCCGTAACTGGCGAGTTTGCCCGCGCCGCCATCAGGCTGCTGCCGGTGGTGCCGAACCCCGGCAAGATCCTGTGCGTCGGGCTCAACTACGCCACCCACGTCGCCGAGACCGGTCGCGAGCAGAAGGAGCATCCCGCGATCTTCACCCGCTGGGCCGACAGCCTGATCGCCGACGGCGACGCCATGGTCCGTCCGCTCGAAAGCGAGCGCTTCGACTACGAGGGCGAGCTTGCGGTGATCATCGGCAAGGGCGGCCGCCGCATCGCGCCCGATGATGCGTGGGACCACGTGGCCGGTTACGCGCCGTTCAACGATGGCTCGATCCGCGACTGGCAGCGTCACAACATCCAGTTCACCCCCGGCAAGACCTGGCCCGGCACCGGTGCCTTCGGTCCGCACATGGTCCCGGCGGGTGAAGTCGAGGACCTTGCCGCGCAGCGCGTGCAGACCCGCGTGAATGGCGAACTGGTGCAGGACCAGCCGGTCTCCGACATGATCTGGGATATTCCCACGGTCATCGCTTATTGCTCGACCTTCACCGAACTGCACCCCGGCGACGTCATCGCCAGCGGCACCCCGGGCGGCGTCGGCGACAAGCGCAAGCCCCCGCTCTACCTCAAGGCTGGAGACACCGTCGAAGTCTCGGTCGGCGTGATCGGCACCCTTTCCAGCCCCGTCATAGATGAAGCCTGAGCCGCTTCGACCAACCAGATAACAAGTTCAAGGGAGAGACAGACATGACCATTCGCAAGATTGCGCTGCTTTCGGGCATCGCTCTGAGCACCATCGGCGCTCCTGCCCTTGCGCAGGACGCAGGTGCGCCCGCCGACACTTCGACCGCCGACGCCTCGGGCAACGACATCATCGTCACCGCCCAGCGCCGCGCGGAGAAGGTGACCGAGGTGCCGATCTCGATCACCGTCGCCAGCGCGGCCCAGCTCGAGCGTCAGCAGGTGAACACCGTCAACGACCTCGCCCGCATCGCGCCGAGCCTCGAAATCCAGTCGGCGCCGGGCCAGAACACCGGCGGCGGCGGATCGATCCGCGGCATCGGCACCCTGACGTTCTCTCCCGGTGCAGTCGCCTCGGTGGGCGTCGTGGTCGATCAGGTGAGCCAGGGCAACGCCAATATCTCGGACCTGTTCGACATCTCCCGCGTCGAGGTGCTGAAGGGCCCGCAAGGCACGCTGTTCGGCCTGACGACCTCTGCGGGCGTCATCAACATCACCACCAATGCGCCCGAATTCGGCGAGTTCTCCGGCCGCGTGCGCACCGAACTGTCGAACGCCGGGACGGCAGGCGCCAAGTACGGCAACCAGGTCGTGCAAGGCGTCATCAACGTGCCGCTAGCATCCAATGCCGCGATGCGCGTCTCGGGCGTTGCCAACTTGCGCCAGGGCGTCAACCGCAACGCGACGACCGGTGATTACAACAACAACGACCGCTACGGCGTGCGCGGCCGCCTGCTGTGGGAACCGACCGACCGCCTCACCGTCAACCTCATCGGCGACTATTCGCAGACCCGCTACGAGAATGGCGGCGATTTCTTCACTTTCGTCAAGACCAGCGGCCCCGGCTCTTTCCTCGGTGGTGCGGGCTTTGACGCGGTGGGCATCACCGATCGCCTCGCCAGTTGCGGCGTGACCGTGCGGGAGGGCAACCGTGACTACTGCAGCAACAACGACCAGGTCGGCAAGGCGACCAGCTATGGCGGTTCGCTGCAGGTGGACTATGCGGCGGATCCATTCACGCTGACCTCGATCACCGCCTGGCGAAAGGCGACCGAGACGGGGTACGGTGCGGCGTCCGACGTCTTCCGCGGCTCGCCGCTGGAACTGCAGGTGGCCAACGACCCGGTTGACCGCGACCTCGGCCTGTTCACGCAGGAGTTCCGCGTCAGCTCGGCCGCGGGCTCGCCTATCGAGTATACGGCCGGCGCGTTCTATTCGAGCCAGAAGCAGACCCGCATTCCCGAGATCGTTCGGGTCACGCTGGTCCCGGTTCCGGGCGTCGTAATCCCGATCGTCACATCGACCACGCCCGCGCTGACTATCCGGGACGAATCGCTGGCCTTCTTCGGGCAGGCGACCGGCCACGTTTCGGACAGCTTCCGCTTGATCGGCGGCGTGCGCTACACGACCGATCGCCTTTCGCTGAACACCGCGACGTCCGAGACCGAAACCTTCCTCGACGTTGCCAAGTGGTCCTGGCGTGCGGGCGCGCAGTACGATCTGACGCCGACGATGATGAGCTACGCCACCGTATCGCGCGGGTTCAAGGGCGGTCAGATCGCGGTTCCGGCGGTGGGCGATCCCTCCGTCGTCCAGCCCGAGATCCCGACTTCCTACGAAGCGGGCCTCAAGGCCACGCTGTTCGGCGGCTGGGTGGCCGACCTCAGCGTGTTCTACATGAAGATCCGCAACTTCCAGGCGCAGCAGTGCACCGTCGACGACAACGGCATCATCTCGTGCATCCAGACCAACATCAACGGCGTGAAGACGCGCGGCGCCGAGCTGAACTTCTTCGGCAAGGTGACGCCTAACCTCTCGCTCAACACTGGCTTCATCTACGCCAAGGCGACTTATCCCGGCGGTTTCGTCGGCACCGACGGGACTGATATCGGCGGCACGCAGCTGGCCAATTCGCCGCGCTACAAGTTCACGCTCTCGGGCGAGTACGAGCAGGACTTCGGCGATACCCTGGCCGGGTTCCTGGCGGTTGACACCGTCTGGAAGTCGCGCGTGCGGTACGAGGCGAACTCGGTGGCGGACACGACCTTCCGCGCCCACTGGATGGTCGGCGGGCGGGTCGGCCTGCGCACGCAGGACCAGCGCTATTCGGTTGCGCTGTTCGTGCGCAACCTGTTCAACGTGCACGAACCCTCGCTGATGCAGAGCGACTTCCCCTACACCAGCACGACGACTGCGGGGGCGAGCGAAGGCAACATCGGCGCGATCTACGGGCCGCAGTCGTTCCGCAACGTCGGCATCAGCCTGGACGCGAAGTTCTGACGATGGCGGCGCCGTCAGGTCTGGACTTTCGGGCGCTGCGTCGCCGCGAACAGGCGATCAGCGCGGTCATCAACGCGGTGCTGAGCGCGGTGTTCTTCGCCATTGTCTTCGGTCTTTCCGCAAGGCCGTTGACGATGGCGGCGCCGGATCGCTTCGCGCTCGATTTCGTGCCGCAAGGGGTGATGGTTTCACTCATGGCTTCGCTGGTGCCGACCTTGCTGGTGCGGGCGAAGCTGCGCGGGATGGGGCTGGCGACGCCCGCAAGCGTTGCGGGGATCGTCCTGCGCCGCGTGGCTTGCGGCGTCGCCTCCGCGCTCGTCCTCGCGGGGCTGGCGCTTTTCGGGCCGCTCCACGAAGTGCCCAGCCATCCGGCACTGGCTTTCAAGGTCGTGTACGGCGCGCTGTTGGGACTTGCCTGTACGCGGCTGGCGGTGTCCTTCCTGTTCGACCGGACGCTGAAGGAGCAGGCTGCGTGACCGATACGATCGCCGAACTCGGAACCCGCCTCGGCCCCGATGTTGTGGGCGCGGTGAGGGCGCTCTATGCGCCCGAGCAGGAGCCCCGCGCCGCCGCGCTTGCCCCTGTCGCAAGCGACTGCGCCTATGGCCCGCATCTGCGCAACCGGCTTGACCTCTATCGCGAGGGGGAGGGCGGGAGGCTGCGCCCGGTGCTGTTGTTCGTCCACGGCGGAGGCTTCCTCGCCGGCGACAAGGGCGGTGACGGGAACGGCAACGGCGGCTGGGCCAACGCCCATCTGGGCCGATGGGCTGCCGCGAACGGGATGCTGGGCGCGGTGATGAACTACCGCCTCGCGCCCGGCGAGGCCTGGCCCGCCGGGGCCGAGGATGTCGCCGCCGCCGTCACATGGCTGCAGGAGCACGCGGCCGAGCACGGCGGCGATCCCGAGCGGATCGTGCTGCTGGGCACCTCCGCCGGTTCGGTTCACATCGCCGGGTTCCTGAAGCTGCGGAGCGACCATGCCGGGATGGTACGCGCCGCCGTCCTGCTCTCGGGCCTTTACGGCTTCACCCCGCTCGATGAGCGCGACATGCTCTACTACGGGCCGCAGGACGCCTACGCCGGACGGATGCCGCGCGAGGCTGTGGTCGAGACCGCGCTCCCCTTGCTGCTCGCTTGTGCCGAGTTCGATCCGCCGCGCTTCCAGGCCGAGTGGGCCGGGCTTCTGCAGGCCCGGTTGGACCGCCACGGCTGCCTGCCGCGCGCGCACTATGCCAGCGGCCACAACCATTACTCGATGGCCATGCACCTCGGCACCGCCGACCGGCGGCTTTCCGACGAAATCCTGACTTTCATCTCCGCGCATTCGTGAGGAAATCCTGATGACCCAGATTGACCGCCGCAGCATGCTCGCCGCCGCCGCCATGATCGCGGCTGCTCCCGCCGTGTCGCGCGCCGCCGCGAAGCGCCCGAGCCCGGCTTTCCCCGCAGGCTTCCTGTGGGGGGCGGCCACCGCGCCGCACCAGATCGAGGGCAACAATGTCGCCTCCGATTTATGGCCGCTGGAGAACCAGCAACCGACGATCTTCGCCCAGCCTTCGGGCGATGCCTGCAACAGCCTGGAACTGTGGGCCAGCGACCTCGACATCGTGAAGTCGCTCGGCCTCACGTCCTATCGCTTCGGCGTGGAGTGGGCGCGGATCGAGCCGGAGAAGGGCCTGTTCTCGCAGGCGATGCTCGATCACTACAAGGCGATCGTCGCGGGCTGCCATGCACGCGGACTGAAGCCGCTGGTGACCTTCAACCACTTCACCGCGCCGCGCTGGTTCAGCGCGCAAGGGGGCTGGACCAACCCGGAATCGGCGCAGCTTTTCGCGCGTTACTGCGACAAGGTGGCCCGCGCGATCGGCGCCGACATCGCCATGGCCATGACGCTGAACGAGCCCAACCTGCTGTTGATCCTCAAGCCCATGCTGCCCCCGCCGGTATGGGACATGCAGCGCCAGACCCTTGCCGCCGCCGCCAAGCGCTTCGGCGTGGAGAAGTACGTCTGCGCCAACGTCGCCGCGCTCGAGGACCTCGACGCGATCCAGACCGGGCTGCTGGCCGGACACAAGGCGGCGCGCGCGGCGATCAAGGCGGTGCGTTCGGACCTGCCGGTCGGCTTCACTCTCTCGGTGCTGGACGACCAGGCGGCGGGCCGCAACTCGATCCGCGACAAAGTGCGCGCGGAAACCTACGGGGCCTGGCTGGAAGTGGCTAAAGCCGACGATTTCATCGGCGTGCAGAACTACGAACGCGCGGTGTGGAACGACAAGGGGCGGCTGCCGCATCCCGATGGTGCGGACGTCAACTGGTCGGGCACCGAGGTATGGGCGCCCTCGCTCGCGGGTGCGGTGCGCTACGTCCATGAGGCGACGCGGGTGCCGGTGCTGGTGTCCGAGCACGGCGTCGGCACAGGGGACGACACCTTGCGCGCGCGCTTCATCCCCGCCGCGCTGGAGGGGCTCAAGCAGGCGATCGACGACGGAGTGCCGGTGCTGGGCTACATGCACTGGTCGCTGCTCGATAACTTCGAGTGGATCTTCGGCTACAAGCCTCGCTTCGGCCTGTGCAGCGTCGATCCCGCCACCTTTGCCCGCACACCCAAGCCAAGTGCTTCGGTGCTCGGCGCGATCGCGCGGCGAAATGCCTTGTAACGCAGGCGGCCGTCACAAATTGGAATCAAGATATAGATCCTGCTGGGGCCCGATGCGGCTCCGCCAGGATAGAGATGGGGAGTATGGAATGCCGGGTCGCCGTTTTCGCGTGATGCTGATGCTCGCTTCGGCTCTGGCCGCACCGCATGCGGTGGCGAAGGAGGAAGCGCCGGTGCAGGTGGCCGCGCCGGTCGAGGCAGGCGATCCTCTGCTCGAAGCGTTCCGCGATCCGCCGAACTCGGCCCGGCCGCGCGTCTGGTGGCACTGGATGAACGGCAACATCACCAAGGACGGCATCGCCAAGGACCTTGCATGGATGAAGCGCGTCGGCATCGGCGGCGCCCAGACTTTCGACGCCAACCTGCAGACGCCGCAAGTTGTGGACCATCGCCTCGTCTACATGACGCCCGAATGGAAGGACGCCTTCCGCTTCGCCGCGCATGAGGCGGACCGGCAGGGGCTGGAACTGGCCATCGCTTCCTCGCCCGGCTGGTCGGAAACCGGCGGGCCATGGGTGCAGCCGCGCGATGGCCTGAAGAAGCTGGTCTGGTCGGAGACGTCCGTAGCGCCGGGCAAGCGCTTCACCGGCAAGCTGGCCGCGCCGCCGCAGACGACCGGGCCGTACCAGAACCTGACCCCGCCGCTGTCGATCGAGGAGATGATCTCCGGCCATCCCGCGCCTCCCGGCCCGAAGTTCTACGGTGAGGTCGGCGTCTTCGCATTCCCGGAGGCGACGCCGGCTGCCCCTGCGCTGGCGCGCGCCTCGGACGGGCTCGGCAATGCGCTGGATGCTGCGGTCCTTGGTGATGCGGACATCGCCACAGGCGTCACGCTGGTGCGCAAGGAGGGCACGGTGCCCGAACTGCGGCTGGACTACGCCCGGCCGACCGAAGTGCGTTCGGCGACGCTCTATATCCCCGATGTGGTCGTGCCCTTTGCCGGTGCGGCCTTCACGGCCGCGCTCGAGGCCAGCACGGACGGCGCCGTCTGGACCCCGATCACCACGTTGACGCTCGGCGCGGTGCCGACCACGGCGAGCTTCCCGGCTGTCACCGCCGCGCATTTCCGCGTGGTGCTCAATCCGCGCAAGCCTGATGGCGGGCTTGGCTCGCCTGCGCCAGGCACGGCGATGGCAGGCCTGTTCGACGGCGTCGGCGCGATGATGGCGAAGAAGCCGCTCGTCGTCGGCACTTTCGCACTGGGCGCCGGGAGCAAGGTCGATCGCTTCGAGACCAAGTCCGGCTTCATAATGAGCCGCGACTACTACGCGCTCGGTGAACCGGCCGACGCGGCAAGCGGCGTGGCGCCTGCCAGGATCGTCGACCTTACCGGCAGGCTGCGGCCCGACGGCTCCCTCGACTGGCAGGCCCCGGCGCTCCCCAAGGGGCAGCACTGGCGCGTCCTGCGCATGGGCTATTCGCTGCTCGGCACCACCAATCATCCCGCCCCGCCTGAAGCAACCGGGCTGGAGGTGGACAAGTTCGACGGCGCGGCGGTGCGCCGGTATCTCGACCACTACATCGGCATGTACAAGGACGCCGCCGGTGCCGACATGGTCGGCAAGCGCGGGGTACGGGCGCTGCTGACGGACTCCATCGAAGTCGGCGAGGCGAACTGGACGCCCCGGATGATCGAGCAGTTCCAGAACCTGCGCGGCTACGATCCGCGTCCCTGGCTGCCCGCGCTCACCGGCACGCTGGTGGGCACGCGTGCGCAGTCGGACAAGTTCCTCTACGACTATCGCCGCACCCTGGCCGATCTCCTCGCCAGCGAGCATTACGGCACCGTCGCCAAGGCCGCCCACGAGAACGGCCTGATCGTCTACGGCGAGGCGCTGGAGGACAAGCGCCCGATGCTGGGCGACGACATGACCATGCGCAAGGCGACCGACGTGCCGATGGCGGCGATGTGGACTTTCGGCAAGGACGACGGCCCGCGCCAGACGCTGATCGCCGACATGAAGGGCGCGGCATCGGTGGCGCATCTCTATGGGCAGAACCTTGTCGCGGCGGAATCGATGACCGCCTCGATGGCGCCCTGGGCCTTCGCGCCCAAGGACCTGAAGCGCTTCATCGACATGGAATTCGTCAATGGCGTCAACCGGCCGGTGGTCCATACCACGGTCCATGTCCCGGTCGACGACAAGAAGCCGGGCCTCTCGCTGTTCATCTTCGGCCAGTACTTCAACCGCATGGAAAGTTGGGGCGAGATGGCCAAGCCCTGGGTCGACTACATCGCGCGGTCCTCGCTGCTGCTGCAGACCGGGCGAAACGTCGCCGATATCGCCTACTTCTACGGCGAAGAAGCGCCGCTGACCGGGCTTTACGGCGACAAGCCGGTGGCGGATGCTCCAGTGTCCCACGCGTACGACTTCCTCAGCTTCGATGCGCTCGACACCCTGCTGAAGAACGACGGTGCCGACCTCGTCGCGCCCAGCGGTGCGCGTTACAAGGCGATCTACCTCGGCGGCTCCTCGCAGCGCATGAGCCTCGCCGCGCTGCGCAAACTGGCGACGCTCGTCGAGGGCGGAGCAACCGTCATCGGCAACGCACCGGTCGCGACGCCGGGCATGGACGGGCGGGGGCAGGGCAGCGATGCCGAGTGGTCCGCTCTCGTGGCCAGGTTGTGGCCCGGCGCGGGCGCGGCGCGGGTCGGGCAGGGGCGGGTCATCCCCGGCAGCGACGTGGAAGCTGCGCTCCAGACGATCGGCACCGCGCCGGACTTTACGTTCACCGGAGCCGCAGCCGGCGTGAAGATCCCCTTCGTCCACCGCCGGGATAGAACCGGTGACATCTATTATCTCAGCAACCCGCAGGACAGCGCCCAAACCGTCGAGGCCCATTTCCGCGTGACCGGCAAGGTCCCCCGCCTGTGGCACCCGGAAACGGGCGAAAGCGAGGCCGTCAGCTATCGCATCGAAGGCGGCGAGACGGTAGTGCCGCTCTCGTTGGTGGCGGGCGATGCGGTCTTCGTGGTGTTTCACGAGAATGCGACCGCGCGCTCGCTGGACGTGCCGGCCACTACTGCGACGACGCTGGCCACGTTCGACGACGGATGGACCGTGCGCTTCCAGCAAGATCGCGGCGCACCTGCCTCGATCCGACTGGCGACACTCGCGCCGCTGGACCGCAATGCCGATCCGTCGATCCGGTATTTCTCGGGTGAGGCGACCTATACGCGCAGCTTCGTGCTGCCCAAGGGCGCCAGGCCGGGGCGTCCGCTGCTACTAGACCTCGGGGAGGTCGGCGATCTGGCGCAAGTCACCATCAATGGGCGCGACGTAGGGTCGGTGTGGCACGCGCCTTACCGCATCGATGTCGGCAGTGCGCTCAGGAAAGGTGCGAACACGATCGAGGTCAAGGTCGCGAACTTGTGGGTCAACCGCCTGATCGGCGACCAGCAGCCCGGCGCGAAGCCGATCACCTGGACGGCAATGCCGACGTACCGCCCCGATGCACCGCTGCGACCCTCGGGATTGATCGGACCTGTCACCCTGCTCGGCAAATGACGCGTATGGATGCATTTCTTTCGCAGTGACGCGCTTACGAGAGCTTGTAGTGCGCCACGTAGCCGAGGTGGTCGGAAAACGCGTCCTTGCCCGTGCCCTCGCCCAGCGGGACCTCCAGGCTGCGCAGGCGCAGCAGTCCGCGATGATAGAGCTTGTCCTTATTGCGTTTGCGAATGGCGGCAAGGTCGCGCTGCTGATCCGGCGGGCCGTCGGCGGTCTCCGCCGCGTCCTGCCCGCCCGCGATCAGCTCGCGGGTGGCGGCGATTCGCTCCGCATCGCCGCCGATGTTGAAGTCGCCGCCCAGTATGAGGTCCGCGTGCGGGTCCACCTGCCTGCGCAGGAAGGTGCGCATGGCTTCGACCTGGCGCGTGAAGGCAACGTTGGCGCGGGCGACCGGCACGCCGGAGGCCTTGCGGGAATTGAGATGTGTGTCGGCGACGGCGACCGGCTCGGCGCGCCCGGGCACCGCGATCCACGCGATGACGACGCCTTTGCTGGCCAGGCAGTCGAACCCGGCGCACATCGCTTCGGGGAAGACCATGCGGCTGGCCTTCACGATCGGATGGTCGGACAGGATGACCAGCCCGCTATCGACCTGCGGGCCGACCGCCTCGCCCCGGCTCCAGGAAGCGTTCTGCACGAAGGTATCGGGCTGTGCGACATCGCGGGGCGCATCCTTGACGCCGGGGCCGAGCAGAACATGGGCATAGCCCGCCCGCCGGGCGATGGCTTTGGCCTCCGGGATGAAGGCCTCCTGCAACAGGATGACGTCCGGCTGGCGTCCTTCGCGGCGCAGCTTGCGGAGCCGGTTGCCGATTTCACCGAGCGCCTCGGCCCGGCCATAGGCGAGCGGGAAGGGCAGGCCCTTCACGTTATAGGTCATTACCGAAAGCGTTCCGTCGTCCCGCACCGAGCTGGCGAATGGGCGTTCGGGCGCCGCCGCCGGAGACGGCTTAGACAAGTTGAGCACGACGACCGCAGCGGCCGTCGCAAGCGACATCTTCGTCAGGCTCTTCATGCGACGCGTTCCCCCCGAACTTTTCGCAACGTGGTCCTGACGGCGCCACTAGGCGCGCCGTGTGAAACTGGCGTTGCGGTTCGGTGAAGGCTGCGTGACGGTGGGATTCAGAGTGGGACGCTGCGACCCTCGATCGTAATCACGAATTGACCGCAGCAGAGGCTGTCGCGTTCTAGTCGCCGCCCAGCTTCAGGCCCTTGAGCGCTGCGAAAGGGCCGCTGTCCTCGGGCGTGCCGATGCCCGCCGCCTTGCGTGCCGCGTCGGCCTGCGGTCCGGTCAGGAACGGATCTATGGCGAGGGCAAGGCTCTGTGCAACCGCCTCGCCGATGTCGATGTGGGCGCCTTCATACTCGATTTCGTCGAGTTCGTCGGCGGTCAGTTCGATTTCCTCGTCGGGCGCATAACCTGTCGCCATCGGCACGAAGCGGAAGAACAGCGCCTCGTCGATCGATACGGGGATATCCTCGGCGGAGACGGCGCAGGGCTGCACGATCTCGGCCTTGAGGGTGCCACGCGCCTCGATGCGGAAGCCGCCTTCGCGCTCCGAAGTCGAGAGGTCGAGTTCGGCGATGAGTTCGTCGATCCGCACAAGCAGAAAGCGTTCGGTGAGCGCGGCCCGCTCGGCTTCGTTGGGCGAGAGGCGGACGTGTTTGCCTTCGATCTGGCGCACGTCCAGCAGGCGGGAGAATTCAGGGGTCATCGCGCGATCCTAGCAGCAAGCAGGTCTTCGTTGGAGAGGGCATCGATCTGCGCGTGAAGCGCGCGAACGCGGGCGGCGAGGCGCGCGGTGTCGGCGCCTTCCACCAGCGTGACGTTGCGCTCCAGCGCGGCGGCGAGCGCGGCGTCGTCCTGTGGGAGCGCATCGCGCAGGGCACCGATCCGGCCGCCCAGCACGCTCATCAGCTTGCCCATGCGCTTGCCGACGACGAGATCGCCGACGCCCGACTGGCGCAGCTGGCCGTCCATGTCGTCCACGAACAGCTCGGTCAGCCGCACCGAGGGGTTGATCAGCGTATCGTCGGTTTCCTTGTCCCGCTCGGCACGCAACATGACGAGCGCCATCACCAGCGTCACCGCATCGAAACGGCCGGGCACGGTGTCGGCGACGCCGCACTCGGCATACCATGCCTTTTCGCGCGCGATTTCGACCACGCGATGCCACAGCGGCCGCACGGCTTCGCGCGAATCGGGGCCTTTGCCGAGGAGGCGGGAGATCAGGGACACGATGGCTACGGGCCTTTCTTCGAGGATATCCGTTAAGGGGCAATTCAACCGGTCTGCCCCAACGCCCATTGCGCGGGCGCTTGTGGGGCCTTAAGGCCGTCTGGCGATATATGGGTATGGACGCTGCTGGCAATGCCTGTGGCTTCCGTTCCTGCGGTTTGGAGTGTTGAAATGCGCAAGGTGGGTCTCAAGGTGGCAGCGGCAGGCATTGCGCTGGCGGTCGCCACTCTGGTCGGCGGCTGCACGTCGATCCGCGACCATCGCGGTTACATGATCGACCAGTCGCTGCTCGATTCGGTGCAGCCCGGCATCGACAACCGCATGTCGGTGGAAAAGACGCTCGGCCGCCCGACCTTCGAGAGCCAGTTCGGGAGCAAGGACTGGTACTATGTGTCGCAGCAAGTGAAGACCCCGCCGTTCCGCAAGCCGCGCACCGACAGCCAGACGGTGCTGCGGGTGCGCTTCGATGCGGCGAATAACGTCGTCGGCGTCGACAAGCGCGGCGCGGAGCAGGTTGCGCGGATCGATCCGGACGGTCACGTCACGCCCACGCTCGGCCGTCATCGCAACCTGTTCGAGGACCTGTTCGGCAACATCGGCGCGGTCGGTGCGGGCGGCATGGGCCAGACGCCGCAAGGCCCCGGCCCGAACGGCAGTTAATCTACCGTCTTGAACCATCCGGAGCGCGGCATATATCCGCGCTCATGAACAACGACGGGGCGAGCCACGGCCTCATTCAGTGGCACGGAACGACCATCATCGGCGTACGCAAGGGCGGCAAGACCGTCATCGCTGGCGATGGTCAGGTTTCCATGGGCAACACGGTGATGAAGCCGAACGCCCGCAAGGTCCGGCGCATCGGAGAAGGCGGCAAGGTCATCGCCGGCTTCGCGGGCGCTACTGCCGACGCATTCACTCTTTTCGAGCGCCTCGAACGCAAGCTGGAGCAGTATCGCGGCCAGCTTATGCGCGCGGCCGTCGAACTCGCCAAGGACTGGCGCACTGACAAGTACCTGCGCAACCTCGAGGCGCTGATGATCGTCGCCGATGCCGACACCCTGCTGGTGCTCACCGGCAATGGCGACGTGCTGGAGCCCGAGGGCGCTGCCGGGGGCGACAGCCAGATCACCGCGATCGGCTCGGGTGGCAACTATGCGCTTGCCGCCGCCCGTGCGATCGATGCCTATGAAAGCGACGCCGAGACGATTGCGCGCAAGGCCATGCAGGTCGCCGCCGACATCTGCGTCTTCACCAACGACCGCGTGACGGTCGAGACCATCTGACCGTTTCTCCCCTCCCGCTTGCGGGAGGGGCCGGGGGTGGGCCGTCTGCCACCGCCGGATGAACCCACCCCCAAC
>NZ_BAAILP010000168.1:68139-77141 GCF_054589055.1 Novosphingobium sp. 11B
CGACGCGCACATCGTCGGCCAGACCGAAGCCAAGAAAGCCGTCGCCGTCGCGCTGCGCAACCGCTGGCGCCGCCAGCGCCTCGGCGCCGACCTGCGGGACGAGGTGACGCCCAAGAACATCCTGATGATCGGCCCGACGGGCTGCGGCAAGACCGAGATCAGCCGCCGTCTCGCCAAGCTGGCCGAAGCGCCCTTCGTGAAGGTGGAAGCCACCAAGTTCACCGAGGTCGGCTACGTCGGCCGCGACGTCGAGCAGATCGCCCGCGATCTCGTCGAGGAAGCGATCCGCATCGAGAAGGAGCGCCGCCGCGAATCCGTGCGCGAGGCGGCGAGCAAGGCGGCGATGGACCGGCTGCTCAATGCCCTCGTCGGCGACGGCGCCTCGGAGGCGACGCGCGCCGCCTTCCACCAGCGCATCACCGAAAACGCCATGAACGACACCGAGGTGGAGATCGAGGTGGAGGATGCGCCCTCCGGCCCGATGGAAATCCCCGGCATGGGCGGCTCGGTCGGCATGATCAATCTCGGCGACATCATGGGCAAGCTGGGCGGCCAGCGCATGAAGCGCCGCAAGATGAAGGTGCCCGACGCCTGGGACAAGCTGGTCGACGAGGAATCGGAAAAGCGGCTCGATCAGGATGACGTCGCCCGCGTGGCGCTCGCCAATGCCGAGCACAACGGCATCGTCTTCCTCGACGAGATCGACAAGATCGCCGTCTCGGACGTGCGCGGCGGTTCGGTCAGCCGCGAAGGCGTGCAGCGCGATCTGCTGCCGCTGATCGAGGGCACCACGGTCGCCACCAAGTACGGCCCGATGAAGACCGACCACGTCCTGTTCATCGCCAGCGGCGCCTTCCACGTCGCCAAGCCGAGCGACATGCTGCCCGAACTGCAGGGACGCCTGCCGATCCGCGTCGAACTCAAGGCGCTGACCGAGGCGGATTTCGTGCGCATCCTGTCGGAAACGCGCGCCAACCTCATCGCGCAGTACAAGGCGCTGCTCGGCACCGAGCAGGTCACGGTCGAGGTCACTGCCGACGCCATCGACGAGATCGCCAAGATCGCCGCGCAAGTGAACGAGAGCGTCGAGAACATCGGCGCCCGCCGCCTGCAGACGGTGATGGAAAAGCTGCTTGAGGAACTCAGCTTCGAGGCCGAGGACCGCAAGGGCGAGACGGTGACGATCGACCGCACTTACGTGCAGGACAAGCTGTCCGGCCTCGCGGGCAACGCGGATCTGTCGAAGTACATTCTCTGACGGTAGCGCCGAAACGGACCTGAAAGGGCGCGGGCAGCATGTCCGCGCCCTTTTTGTTCCTTGAATGTTCCGGCGAAAGGGGTAGCTTGTCCGGCGAAGGAGAATCGCCATGAAGCTTGAAGGTGGATGCCAGTGCGGCGCCGTGCGCTACAGCGTTGAGGGACAGCCGCAGCATGTCGCGCTGTGTCACTGCGCCGATTGCCAGAAATCCTCCGGAGCGCCGACCGTCGCGTGGGCGGCTTATGCGGCCGGTGAGTTCGCGGTGACTGCAGGAAAGCCTTCGTCGTACAGCTCCAACGGTGACGCAGTCCGCCACTTCTGCCCGACGTGCGGATCGGGGCTCTATTACGTCAACGAAGCGGTGCTGCCCGGACTGGTGGATATTCAGTTGGTCACACTGGACGATCCCGGGGCATTGCAGCCGCAAGCCCAGATCCAGGTCGCCGAACGCGTCGGTTGGATGAAGGATGCTGCAAGCCTGCCTGAGTTCGAGCGTTATCCGGGGTGATCGCGTCCTGTGCTGTCGTGGACCTCGAACTGGAACGCGATGGCGCGGTGTGCCATCCGGGGCTTGCTGCGCCGATGCTGGCGGACTTGCACCGTATCCTCGTGCGAATGCCGGACGGCCAGGCAGGGCTGCGCATTTCGGATGATCCGGAGCTTGGGTTCATGCTCGGTGAGGGCGGGCCGGTCGGCGCGGTGGCCAGGACGATATTGGGGGCCGACGTCCAGCCGGTTCGTGTAGTGCTGTTCGATAAGAACGATGCGGCGGGGTGGGTACTTGGCTGGCATCAGGATCGAACTATCGCGGTGCGCCAGAGAATGGATGTGTCCGGCTTCGGCCCCTGGACCGTCAAACAAGGCATAGTCCATGTCGAACCGCCGTTTTCGGTAATCGATGAAATGCTGACTGTGCGCATCCATATCGACCCGGTGGACGATGAAAACGCGCCTCTGCTTGTCGCTCTGGGCTCACATCGACTTGGGCGGATACCCGCGCCAGCCGTGGAGCAGATTGCGCAGGGTCTGCAGAAGCATGTCTGTCTGGCGGATGCTGGAGACGTCTGGTTCTATCGGACGCCTATCCTGCATGCCTCGAATGCCGCACGTCCGGGCCGCAGGAGGAGGGTTTTGCAGGTCGATTATGCGATCGGGGCTTTGCCGTACGGTCTGGAGTGGCTAGGCATCTGATATCGGATCACAAGAGTGCCCAGCATGTACCAGACCCCGGAAGATCGTCCTGTATACCGCCTGCTCACGGGAGCGGACGACCGCGCTTTCTGTGAGCGCGTGTCGGAAGCGCTGGCGCAGGGCTGGCGGCTCTACGGCTCGCCGTCATTGTCGTGGGATACGGCGGAAAATTGCATGAAGGCGGCCCAGGCCGTCGTCTGGCACGAGGCCGACGTCGTCAGGTAACGTTCAGCGCGTCGGCCGGCTGACGCTGGCGGCGTGGACGATGTGGGCTGCCTGCCCGGTCGCGGTGTAAGTCTTGGTGGCTAGCTCGACTTGCGCCCGGGCGGGCATGGACGGCAGGGCAAGCGGAATCGCTGCGAGCGGCGTTGTCGCCAGGACGATTACGCCGATACCCGCAAAACCCGATCTCATCGAACCACGTCTCCTGCACCAACTCTTCCTGACGAACTGTTGACGGTTCAAAGGGTTCCGTAACGGCCGAGCGCCGCCCACCAACTTTCGCTGTGCGTGCCTTTGTGATGGCGGCGGTCATTCGGCCGCTTCGTTCATGGCCTCCGCCTCGGCTGCCTGACGTGTCCACATTTCGGCATAGAGGCCGTCGCGGCGCAGCAGTTCGGAATGGGTGCCGCTCTCGGCGAGCTTCCCTTCGTTCAGGACGAGGATGCGATCGACATCGGCGATGGTCGAGAGACGATGCGCGATCGATAGCGAAGTGCGATGCTCGGCCACGCGGTGCAGGGTTGCGAGGATATCCTGCTCGGTCCGGGTGTCGAGCGCGCTCGTGGCCTCGTCGAGAATCAGGATCGGCGGGTTCTTGACCAGTGTTCGCGCGATTGCGACGCGCTGCTTCTCGCCGCCCGAGAGCTTGAGGCCGCGTTCGCCGACTTCGGTTTCGAAGCCCTGCGGTAGCCGGTCGATCAGGCCCATCAGCGCGGCGCCGCGTGCTGCCGTCTCGATTTCGTCAGCCGCTGCGCCATCGCGGCCGTAGCCGATGTTGTAGCCGATCGTGTCATTGAACAGCACCGAGTCCTGCGGCACGATGCCTATCGCGGCCCGTAAGCTGGTCTGTGCGACTTGCCGGATATCCTGGCCGTCGATCAGGATACGGCCCGAAAGCGGATCGTAGAAGCGATAGAGCAGCCGCGCGATCGTCGATTTGCCCGCGCCGGAAGGGCCGACGATGGCGAACGCCTGTCCCGCAGGCACCTCGAACGACAGGCCATGCAGGATGGTGCGATCCGGTTCGTAGCCGAAGACGACGTCGTCGAAAACGATGGAAGGCCGGCGAATGACCAGCGCGGGCGCTCCGGGAGCGTCGGGCACTTCGACCGGGGTGTCGAGCAGGCGAAACATCTCCGCCATGTCGATAAGGCCCTGCCGGATCGTGCGATAGACCATGCCGAGCATGTCGAGTGGCCGGAACAGCTGCGTAAGGTAGGTCTGCACGAAGACCAGCTGGCCCGCCGTATAATTGCCGCGCCACCAGCCGTAGACCGTCCACGCAAGAGCGCCCGCCATGAGCAGGTTCACCACCACGCCTTGCGCGATGTTGAGCATGCCGAGCGAGTTTTCGCTCTTCACGGCAGCAACGGCATAAGCCCGGGTCGCCTGCGCGTAGCGCTCCTCCTCGCGCTTCTCGGCGGAAAAGTACTTCACCGTCTCGTAGTTCAGCAGCGAATCGACGGCGCGGGCGAGGGCCTGTCCGTCGAGCCGGTTCATCTGCTCGCGCAGGGTGGTGCGCCACTCGGTGATGACGCGCGTGACCCAGATGTAGGCGGCGATGGCGAGCGCCGTCGCAGCGACCAGGCCGGGGCCGAAATTGACCCAGAAGATCACGCCCACCACCAGCAATTGCAGGATCGTGGGGGCAATGTTGAACAGCATGAAATAGAGCATCGTGTCGATGCTCTTGGTCCCGCGCTCGATGGTCTTGGTCACCTCGCCGGTGCGACGGGCGAGGTGGAAGCGCAGCGACAGGCGGTGAAGCTGGCCGAACACGTTCTCCGCCAGTTCGCGCGTCGCGTCCTGCCCGACCTTCTCGAACACGATGTTGCGCAAGTTGTCGAAGCCGGTCTGCGCCAGCCGTCCAGCCGAATAGCCAAGCACCATAAGCATGGTCAGTTGGACCAGCTTTGGCCCGGTCGTGCCCATCAGGTCGACCGCCCACTTCATCATGTAAGGCAGCGCCAGCTGCGTCGCGGTGGACAGCACGATGAATACACAGGCCCAGACGATCCGCCAGCGCAGTGCCGGATTGTCGCGTGGCCACAGGTACGGCATGAAGCGCAGGAGGGTGCGCCAGCCATCGTGGCGGGCATTGGAATCGCGGACGGCGGTATCGGGAGGCATGGGCGCTATTTAGGGGTTCGATGGCATGAAACAATCCGGCAATGCGCTGCGGCTTGGCTGAAAGTGCGGGAGCGGATCAGGGCGTCCCGACCAGATCGAACGACACCTTGCGCTTCGTGAAGTCGATGGCGACCCGCTTGAAGGCCCGCAACTCGCGCATTCCGAGGAACATCGCAGGCTTGCGCCCGAGCTTCAGTTCGCCGAAAGCGGGGGCGTCGGCATAGGCGATCACGACGTTGGTGACGCCGATCCCGCCCAGTTCCAGCTTGTCAGCCACGCCGAGATCGACGGCAAGTTCCTGGCCGGTAACACTCGATACCGATCCCTTGAGCATCGCCTGTCGCCGCTTTTTCGTCAGCGCGTCCTGCAAGGCGCGGTTGCCGATCGTTCCGCTGGCACCGGTGTCGATGATGACGTCGGTGCGGACGCCATCGACCAGTGCATCGGTGAGGATAAGGCGGCCGGACCGTTGCTTGGCGCGCACGACAATCTCGAAGCCGCGCGCGCCGCCGGTCTCCGCCATGTCGCCGATGGCGATGGTGTTGCGCGCGAAATCGAGCAGGACACGCTGGTGCTGCAGGCTGTCAGTGCCGAGAATGCCGTCGGCGCCCATGTTTGCACGCTCGAGCAGAGGTACGGTCAGGTCGTAGAAGGCCCGGGGGCCGACCGTGATCGACTCGACCCGGGCTGTGGCGACGTCGTGCGCCCCGGCTATTCCGACCACGCGCACTTGCGGTCCCTGCACCAGCCCAAGCGCTCCCGCCAACGTGGTGGAAACGACCGTGCGTTGAGATCCGGTGTCGATGAGGAAGCGATAGGGGCCGACCCCGTGGACGGCGACCGCCACCGTCATGCGCAAGTGGGCGTCTGCATCGCCTTGCACCACGTCGTCTTGCGGCGCCTCGCCGGGCTGCGCCGCCTGCGAGATCGGGGCAGGGGTCGCCCCGAGGATAACGGGATTGGCGATCAGCATCGCCAGCGCCATGCTCATTCCCGACATCGCATCCTCCCCGCGGAGTACATGCTCCGCGTTTCCTTGCTTGCCGATCAATCTATCATGATATTGCGTGGAACTCTATGTGAAACAGTAATGTGTTTCAGCCTTGGCTTGGTCGCAGTCGCATGCGGATTGGTCCGAGCACGTGGCCGACCATGCCCGCGATATCGTCGCGTGCGGGGTGCCGCACCAGCGCGATGGCGGCGGCCCACGCGAGCACCGACGCCGTGCCCGCGATCACCAGGCCGACGAAGCCGAGCGTTGCCGGCGATCTCCACACGGTGACGGCATAAATAGCTGGAGCCATCGTCACTACCGCGACGAGGGCGCTCGATACATAGACCCGCAGGGTGGCGCGCCACCGGAAGCCGATCAGCCTCTGCAGCCAGAACGCGTAGAGGAAGAACCACCCGAGCCCGTAGACGAGCCGCGAGGCGGCGGCGGCCTCCACGCCGATCGCCGCACCGGCCGCCAGGGTGGCGACCGAAAGCGCCGTATCGGCCAGATTGAACCAGAGCAGGCTCCTCAAGCGTCCCAGCAGGATCGGCAGGTCCATATGCAGCGGCAGGGCAACGAAACAGCACTCGGCCAGCGCGACCAGGGCGAGCAGTGGCGCCGCCTCGGCCCAGCCCGGGCCATAGAGCAAAAGGATAACCGGCTCACTCAGGACCGCGAGCAGCGCCATCGCGGGCCAGACGATCGCGCCATGTGCCGCGACTACGCGCTCGTAGTAGGGGCCAAGGTCCTTGCCCTCGTCCCGCAGCCGCGCGAACGTGGGATAATAGATCGAACTTACCGCTCCCGCGACGAGGTAATGGAGCTGCGTGGCCAGCGCGACACCCCGGCTGAACAGGCCCGCCGCCGTCATCCCCTGCATCCGCCCGACGATGAGGTCGGGCGTGCGCATGCCGATCCCTCCGGAGAGGTAGAGCAGCGCGCTGCCGGAGCCGAAGCCGATGATCTCGCGCGCCCGCTCGCGCCGCACGCGAAGGCTCGGCGGGGTCGGGCGCAGGAACTGAGCGGCGACGGCTCGGGCGCCGGCCTGTGCGATCATCGCCCAGGCCAGCGAGGTCGCCGAAAATCCCAGCGCCGCCAACGTCAATGCGCAGGCGCTGTTCGTCACCGATCCGGTCGCGTTGACGATGAACGTGCCCCTGAAGTCGAGCCGCCGCGACAGCAGTGCCACCGGAACGATGCTCCAGGGATTGAGCAGGTAGGACGCCGCGATCAGCCCAAGTATGGGAAACAGCTTCGGCTCTGCATAGAAGCGCGAAACCGGCCATGCGATCGCCATGATCAGGGCGGCGAGCAGGAACGAGAAGCCTGCCGCGATCACGGTGCAATGCCGTACGGTATCCTCGTCCGCAGTGGGATGGCGACCGAGATAGCGGGTGAGGCCGAAGTCCTGGATTACCGACAGGATCATCGCAGCTGCCAACGCCACCGAGAACAGCCCGATCTCCTCGGGCTTCAGGAAGAAGCGCGAGACGATGACCGAGGTTGCGAACTGGAGCACGAATTGCGTGTACTGGCTTGCCGCCGCCCAGAGCGCCGCTGACTTGACGCTGCCGGTTCCCCGGCCTGCGTCAATCGCGCTGGTTTCGGCGGGCTGCGTTTCGATATCGATCGACATGAGCGACGATCAGGCCGAGGTCGAGGTGGTCAGCGTGGCGGCGAGGCGCAGTGCACGCACCGGCTCCCCGAAACGCACCAGCCGGGCCACGGTACGCCACATGCCGTCACGGCGTCCGCCATCGCGCAAATGGCTCACCAGAAGATCGAAGCCTTCGTCGCGCATCGCGCTTGCCGAATAGAGCAGGCCCAGCGCAACCTGCTCGCGGACCTGCCGGGAAATACCCGGCCGGCCGAACAGCGAGTCCAGTTCGTCGATTGGCGGCAGTCGGTCGAGGGCGGCCGTCGGGTCCGGGCGTCCGGCCCTGCGTTCGCGCCAGGCGACTTGCGCCACGGCGGTACCTATCTGCTGTTCGGTGGCGTGACGGGACGAAACCTGTCCGGGATAGCGCCGATACCGAAGCAGGCGCTCGGGGATATTGCCCAGCCTGGTCACGCTCGAAAGCCGCAGCCACAGGTCTAGGTCCTCGCAATGCCTGAATGCGGCGTGATATCCGCCGACCGAGCGCACGACGTCGCGGCGATACATCGCGGCCGGGTGGCAAATCAGTTGCCCTCCGACCTCGATGGCGCCGAGCAGTTCCTCATGGGTTTCGGGATGATCGGCACCGGAGCGGACAAGTTTCTCACTATCCTCGCCGATGTCTTCGCTCCAGCTGCCAACGACGCCATAGTCCGGATGGTTCGCCAGGAAGGCGATTTGTCTGCCGAAGCGATCCGGCCTGCAAATGTCGTCGGCGTCCATGCGGGCGATGATCGGCGCCCGGGCGGTCTCGATCATCTCGTTGAGGCTGGCCACGAGACCGCGATTTTCCCGAACGATCGGCCGGATGCGCGAATCTTTCCCGGCGTATTCCCGCAGCATGGTGGCCGACCCGTCGCTGGACCCGTCATCGACGATGAGGAATTCGAAATCGCTGAAATCTTGCGCCAGCACGCTTTCGATTGCGGACGCAAGAAAGCGCTCGCCGTTGAAGACGCTCATGGCCACGCTGATCGCCGGTGTCGGCATGTAGGTAACAGGTTCCTCGCTGTGTGTTGCGGCGCAAGCGCGTTTGCACGTTGGGCCTTACGCGCAGCGCGGTAAAGAAAGCGTGTGGAATGCGAAAAGCCGGCGAGGGCACGGCTGGCCCGAAGGTGGCTATCCTCGGCGTCTGTGATTGGCGGCCGATCGTTTGTTGAAAACATTTTTGAAAATTGAGTGTTGACCGAATCAGAAGCCCCCCTTAGAGGCCGCTTCACCGCAGCGGAGCACGCTTCTGCTACGGTCGCCAACACAGACGGACAGCTAGTTCCCCCGATCGCAAGAACGAGGGATGCTTGGTTGTCCGGCTTTACTGTTCGGCGGGGCTGGCCCGCAAGGCTGGTTCGTTCTTTGACATTGTAGGTTTAGATGAAGGGACATGTGGGCGACGGCGCCTGGTCTTTCGGGTCTTTGGGCCGGGAGTACCAGTTTAAAGCAAGCCGATGCTGCATATGTCCTAACGTAACCATACGTTTTACATAGTGCAGGTATCGGCTCCCGGAGTTCGGTGTTTGCGGTTGGCGGCCTTTGGGTCGTGCCGTATTCGC
>NZ_BAAILP010000169.1:0-1774 GCF_054589055.1 Novosphingobium sp. 11B
CCCGGACTTGATCCGGGACCGCTGGCCGGGACCAACCCACCTTGCGGCGCGCGCAGCGAGTTCGCGCCTAAAGACCGCCACCGGTCCCGGATCAAGTCCGGGACGACGGATGGTTTTTACGCCCCCTCCGAAGCCTCCGGTGCGGGTTCTTCCGCAGGCGCGGTCGGGGCCAATGGGCTGGGCTGATCGACCGAGTGGCCGGTCGAATCCTGCAGCCGGTTCGGCTCCAGCATCGCCGTCGTCTCGAGCAGGTCGAGCGCCTTCTGCGCGGCTTCGTAGCGGCGCGCATCGGCGATCCAGTTATCGGCCGCTTCGGCGCCGGGAAGCCGCTCGACCTCGCCGATGGCCGAATCGATGCGCTTGGCGGTTAGCATCAGGCGGGCGCGTTCGATGCGGGCGGTTGGATTGGCGAGCGCGGCCGAATCGCGGCGTACCACGAAGAGCGAGGTGATCTCCTGCCGCGTCCGCTCCCACAGGCTGCGGTTGGCGGTGCTGACCGTCAGTTCCGGCGACAGCGCTTCCAGCCGGGCGCTCAGCGCGTCGATGGTGACCGGGTTGGCGGCGAAGTCCACCAGCGTCTGCACCGCGCGCGGCTGGGCGTTCATGAAGCGCAGGCGCAGCTGGTCCGCAAGATAGCCGAGCGGCTCGCCGCGATCGACCATGCGGCGGGCGGCGAAGGCGATCAGCAGGCCCTCGGCGCGCCCGGCGTTGCCGGCGGCGGCGCTGGTCTGCAGGTCGATGCGCGACATGCGGTCCTCGATCATCGCGAGGCGCCCCTCGACGGTGGCGATCTGTGACATCTGGGCGGCGGGCGGCGCAGGCTTGGGACCGGGCTCGGGTGCCGCCGTCAGCGTCGCGGTGTTCGCGGCGTCGAGCAGGGTCGGCAGGTAGCCGCGCGTCGCCAGCCAGGCGACGAGCCCGGCGCCGATCACGAAGGCGATGAGCGCGACGAACAGCGTCATGCCCGCCGAGCGGCGCTGCGGAGGAACGCCGGGAGGGGCGGAAGGGATGTCCTGCATCAAGTCCTTGTCGTCGCGGTTGCTGTCCGTGGGCCGGTGTCTTGGCACATCTGCTGCGCCAAGGCCAGCAATGCGGCGTCGTCCGGCCGCGCGGCGCTGCGCACTTGCGCCCAGCCTTCTCCGGCGCGCGCGGCGACCCTCGGGCCGATCGCGGCGAGGCGGATTCGCCCGCGCGGGATTCCCGCATCTCTGCAGACTTGTGCGAACCGCAGCGCCGCCTCGCCGGAGTGGAGCAGGGCTAGGGCGGGGCTGGCCAATGCCGCGATGAGCGCGGGCGAAGGGGGGAGGGCCTCGCTGGCGTAGACCTCGCGCGTGACGATCGCGATGTCGCCCGGCACGTCGAGGGCAGTGCGTTCCCGCCCGGCGAGGCGCAGCAGGCGGCGGTGTCCGGGCTGGAGTACGCCGAGCAGGTTCTGCAGACCGCCGTGGCCGGTGGCGGCGACCTCCATGCCCGCCTCTCGCGCGGCCTGTGCGGTGGTTTCGCCGACGCAGTAGGCGGGCAGGCCGCGATAGGCCGCCAGCTGAGGCCCACCATGGCGCAGGGCATTGGCGCTGCCGAGCAGGAGCGCGTCGATGGCGTCACGTCGGGCGGGCTCCCATACGAGGGGGCGCACTGCGAACAGCGGGAAGGCCAGTGCTTCCAGCCCGTGTTCACGCGCTGCTGCCAGCGTGGCCGAGGCACCGGGCTCGGGGCGCAGGATCAGGATCATCGCATTCGTCGTCCCGGACTTGATCCGGGACCGCTGGCCGGGACC
>NZ_BAAILP010000170.1:0-5535 GCF_054589055.1 Novosphingobium sp. 11B
GACCTCCCACGGAAATATACTTAATGGGAGGTCGGGTGGGGGCGCGGGCCGGTGCCGCTCGAAAATGCCCTGCTGGGCATTTTCCAAACGAACGACGAGGGCGCCCGCACGAATGCGGACGCCCTCCCGCCCGAGCTGTTCAGGCCCGGACGGTTCCCCCGCAAGTCGCCGTACGTGCGGGGAAAGCTGTTCTGTCGAATGCCTTAGCGGCAGCGCGATCCGCCGCGATCGACCTCGCGGCCGAGCAGGGCACCGGCGGCCGCACCGAGCACGGTGCCGACGGTCCGGTCGCGGCCGCCGTCGATCTCGCGGCCCAGCAGCGCGCCGCCCGCACCGCCGATCAGCAGGCCGGTGGTGCCATTGCCCCGACGGCAGTAGTAACGGCCGTCGTTGCCGCGCCACGAGCTGCGGCGATAGTCGTCGCGATAACGGTCGTCACGATAGCGATAGCTGTCACGGTTGCCGTAGCCGCGGCGATAATCCTCGCGCGAGTAACGATAGCGGTCGCGGCCATGCTCGTAGGTCTGCTCGCCCGGCGCGGTGAAACCGTTGCCGTAAGGGGCGATGGCGGCCGAAGCAGGCAGTGCGACGGTCAGGCTGGCAGCGGCTGCGGCGATGGCCGAGGCCTTGAAGAATGCGTTCATCTCAACTCTCCTCTTCTAAGGAAGCGAACCGGCCATCCGAGTCGATCCGCCTTACGCATTCATCTTTAAGCCTTCGATCCTGAACGAACCGCAACGCGCTTGTCAGGATTCGATTTTGCGACGAGCCGTTGGCGCACAGGCGATGGAGCGAGCGGTTGCCCCCGTTCCGGCGCCCTTCTAAGGGGCATGCACGGCGGATACCCCCGACCGCCGGGAGAGATATGCAGCCGATGCCCGAGACAATGCCCCGCCAAATGCCCCGGCACTCGCCTTCCGTTTCCGGTCTGCTTCCGGCATTCGGCGCCTACGGCATCTGGTGCCTGTTCCCGCTCTACTTCGCGCTGTTGAAGGACGTCGCGCCGTTCGAGGTGGTCGTCTGGCGCCTGATGTGCACGCTGCCGTTCTGCCTCATCGCGGTCGCCGTGTTGCGGCAAGGCCCGGCACTGCGGGCGGCGCTGACCAACCCGCGCACCCTCGCCACGCTGGCGCTGAGCGGGTTCCTGATCGGCGCGAACTGGCTCATCTATGTCGTCGCGATCATGGAGGGCCACGTGCTCGCGGCCAGCCTTGGCTATTACATCAATCCGCTGATGAACATCCTTGCGGCGACGGTCTTCCTCAAGGAGAAGCTGAAGCGGCGACAGTGGATCGCCGTGGCCCTCGCGACGATCGGCGTGGCGCTGCTGGCGAAGGGCGCTCTCGATACCTTGTGGATCAGCCTGATGCTGGCGCTGAGCTTCGCGTGCTACGGCCTGGCCCGCAAGCTCGCGCCGGTCGCCGCGCTGCCGGGCCTGACGGTCGAGACGCTGGTGCTGTTCGTGCCCGCGCTCGGCCTGATGTGGTGGCAGATGCAGGCGCCGGGCGGGCTGGCGATGGGTTCCTCGACGCGGATCAGCCTGCTGCTGCTCTGCGCCGGGCCGCTGACCGCGATCCCGCTGATGCTCTTCGCCACCGCCGCGCGCGCCCTGCCCTTCTCGGTGCTAGGCTTTATCCAGTTCGTGACGCCGACCGGGCTGTTCCTGATGAGCGTGTTCATCTTCCACGAGCCGCTGAGACCGATCCAGCTGGTCTGCTTCGCCTTCATCTGGGCGGCCGTCGGCGTATTCTGCTGGGACATCCTGTCTCGCAGGAACTGATTGGCGGGGGCTTCGACAAGCTCAGCCTGAGCGGGTCCGGGAAGTTTTCATCACCCCCCGCTCACCCTGATCTTGTCGAAGGGCTCAGAGCGCCCCGGCGAACCGCAGCGCCTCGCCCTGTGCCTCGTTGGCGAGCTGGCCTTCCCACATCGCCGAGTGCCCGCGCACGATCGTACCGACGACGCGGCCTTCCAGTTCCATCCCGGCGAAAGGTGTCCAGCCGCAGCGGCTCTCGCCCCATTCCTCGGTCACCGTGAAAGTGCCCTTGCGGTCGACCACGGTGAAGTCCGCGTCATAGCCCACCGCAATGCGGCCCTTGCCGACGAGACCGAACACGCGCTGCACGCCCGAAGAGGTCATGTCGATCAGCCGCTCCAGCGTCATGCGCCCCTTGGCGACATGGTCGAGCATCAGCGGCAGCAGGGTCTGCACGCCCGGCATCCCCGAGGGGCTGTTCGGATAGGTCTTGGCCTTTTCCTCGCGCGTGTGCGGCGCGTGGTCGGAGCCGATCACGTCGGGCACGCCCGCGCGCAGCCAGTGCCACAACCCGTCGCGGTGAGCGGCCGAGCGGATCGGCGGGTTCATCTGCGCGAAGGTGCCGATCCTGGGATAGGCTTCCTCGGCCGCCAGCGTCAGGTGCTGCGGGGTCACCTCGCAGGTCGCGACATCGCGGTGCTGGGCGATCAGCTCCAGCTCGGCCGGAGTGGTGATGTGCAGGATGTGGATCGGGCGGCGCGCCTCGCGGGCAAGGCGCAGGATGCGCTGCGTCGCCAGCATCGCGCTTTCGTCGTCACGCCATACCGGGTGGCTGGAGGGGTCGCCCTCCACCCGCAGGTCCTTGCGTGCGTTCATGCGCGCCTCGTCCTCGGCATGGATGGCGACGCGGCGACGGCCGTGGGCCAGCACGCGGGCGAGTTGCTCGTCCTCGGCCACCAGCAGGCTGCCGGTCGAGGCGCCCATGAAGATCTTGACGCCCGCCGTACCGGGAATGCGCTCGAGGTCCGCCAGCACGACCGCATTGTCGGCCGTGGCGCCTACGTAGAACGCGTGATCGCAGTACATCCGGTGATGCGCGCGCTTCAGCTTGTCGAGGACGCGCTCCTCGGTATCGGTATTGGGGTTGGTATTGGGCATCTCGAACACCGCCGTGATGCCGCCCATCACCGCCGCGCGGCTGCCGGTCTCGAGGTCTTCCTTGTGCTCCAGCCCCGGCTCGCGGAAGTGGACCTGGCTGTCGATGACGCCGGGCAGCACGTCGAGCCCGGTGCAGTCGATCCGCTTCGCTGCATCCGGGTAAGAGCCGACGCCGAGGATCTTGCCGTCACGCACCGCGACATCGGCGACCACCGGGCCGCTCGGCGTATGGACGGTGCCGCCGGAAAGGACGAGTTCGGGTGCGGTTGCAGTCATCTGGGACGGCCTTTCTGCGGCAATTTCACGAAGAAGGCCGACCTAGGCCCCTCTCCCGCCGCTTTCAAGGCAATCCCGTCGAGGCGGCCGGTCAGGTCCTGAGGCGGCCCGCCAGCCCCGCCAGCACCTTGTCCTGCGCATCGAGCAGCGCGGCGACTTGCGCGCGGGCGTCGGCGATGGCCTTGACCTCGGGCGATTCCTCGACCGGCGCCTTGTCGCGCGCGTCGGCATAAAGAACGTCGAGTTCGGCCAAAGCGGTCATGCCCGAGGAGCGGCTCGATTCGAGCTTTGCCAGGGCGACGCTGGCAACGCTCCACGAATCGCTGCCGGTGGAACCTGCCGCGGCACTCGCCCGCTCGGCGGCGGGGCGATTGGACTGGAACTGACGATCCGCCTGCTCCGCGATTTTCACGAGGCCGGCAAGGCGCGTGACGAGATCGGCGCTCGCAGGGGGCAGCGCCGGAGCAGCCTGCCCCGAATCTCCGGGCGCGGCGCTGGCGGTGCCGCTGACGCGCTCGACGTCGCGCTGCGCCAGCGAGGGATAGCCACCGGAAGACGAGCAGGCCGTCATGGCAAGGGAAAGAACGCCGCACAGGATGGCGGGGAGGGTCAAACGGACTTTCGCGCGGATCATGAGGCTGCCATAGCACGGCCGACGCGAAGCGGGAGAGGCTTTGGACCGCCGAAACGGCCCCAGTCACCACCAAGTCCTTGGTTGACACGAATCGGCCCATCCCCTAACGGCACCCATCTTTCCGGCACCTCGCATCACGCGGGGCGGTCGGCACGTCGCCCGAAAAGTTCCATGGTCCTTCGGGACCTGAGCGGCCGGGGCAGGTTTGTTTCGGCTCGTTTCGGGCATTTTTGAGATTAGGTAAGGGCACCATGTTCGCAGTTGTGCGCACGGGCGGCAAGCAGTACCGGGTTGCCGCCGGAGACAAGATCGCGGTCGAGAAGCTGGCTGGTGAAGCCGGTGACAAGATCACCCTGGGTGACATCCTGCTCGCAGGCAAGGACGGCGAAGTCGCGGACATCGCGAACGTGACCGTCGCCGCCGAGATCATCGCCCAGGCGAAGAGCGAGAAGGTCGTGGTGTTCAAGAAGCGCCGCCGCCACAACTATCGTCGCAAGGCAGGCCACCGCCAGCAGATGACCCTGCTGCGCATCGTGTCCGTCGGCTGACCCCAGAATTCGGAGTAACCAGCAATGGCACATAAGAAAGCAGGCGGTTCGTCGCGTAACGGTCGCGACTCCGCAGGACGCCGCCTCGGCGTCAAGAAGTTCGGCGGTCAGGAAGTGATCGGCGGCAACATCATCGTCCGTCAGCGCGGCACCCGCGTGTACCCGGGCGTGAACGTCGGTCTTGGCAAGGACCACACCCTGTTCGCTCTCGCGGAAGGCCGCGTGCGCTTCCACGACGGCAAGCAGGGCCGCAAGTACGTCTCGGTAGACGTCATGGCGGAAGCCGCCGAGTAATCGGATGGTCTCTGTAAGGGCCATCCTGACGGGATGGCCCCGCTGATTCTCTTAAGGGAATCAGCAGAATGAGGGAGAGGGCCCCGCCCGTCTCCCTCTTTTCGTATCTCCCTCCAGCGTGTCCGGGAACCGACACGGCGACTTCGGGTTGCACCGCGCACGGTGCGGCGGCGATGGCGCGCGTCCCCTCGGATCTGTTGCGATTACCGCCTTGTAACCACGGGCGTAATTGCAGTGTCACGCCGGCCCGCTAAGCGCGCGCCGGGGGTTGGAGTAACGAAGATGTTCATTCGCAGCGAAAGGCTGTTCCTGCGCCCTGCCTGGCCGGAGGATCGCGACGAGCTGATGGCCCGGATCGGCCATGAAGCCGTCGTGAGCAACCTCGCCCGCGTGCCCTGGCCCTATACGGCCGAGGACGCCCGCGCCTTCGTCGAAAAGCCGCAGGATCACCGCCTTCCCAGCTTCCTCGTCACCGCGCCCGGTGCCGAAGGTGCCCGTATCGTCGGCGGCTGCGGCCTGTCGATGCTCGATGGCGAGGTCAACCTCGGCTACTGGATCACGCCCGACGAACAGGGACGTGGCTATGCGACCGAGGCCGCCCGCACCCTGCTGTCGCTGACCCGCGCACTCGGCCACGACCGCGTCGTGGCGCACCACTTCGTCGACAATGCCGCATCGGGCCGGGTGCTCGAGAAGGTCGGTTTCAGCCGCACAGGTCGTGTTGCCGAGCGTTTCAGCCGGGCACGGGGCTATGCCAGCCCCTCACGCGAGCACGAGATCGTGTTCGAGAGCCCGGCCGATTGCGGCGGCGGCGATTCGATGAATCGCCGATGCGCGGCCTGATCCCTCCAATTAACCACTGAAAACGG
>NZ_BAAILP010000170.1:5728-13983 GCF_054589055.1 Novosphingobium sp. 11B
GACTTGCGTGCATGATCCGAGTCGCAGGGCACTAGCACGACGGAGAACCGTGGAATGTTCGTCCGCACGGAGAGGTTGTTTTTGAGACCGGCATGGCCGGAAGACTTCGACGATCTTGTCGAGGCTCTTTCGGACGATGACGTTCAGCGCACTGTCGGCGTGGCTCCTTTGCCCCGTTCGGCGGAGGAACTGCGCATCTATCTGGACCGGCCGCGAGATCCGCGCCTTCCCCATTTCTTCATGTATCTGCGCGCGCCCGGCGGGCCGCAACTGGTCGGAAGTATAGGGTTGGGTCGGAGCGACAGCGCGCTCGGCGCCAAGGAGATCGAGGTCGGCTACTGGATCGTCCCGAGATATCGGGGTCGCGGCTATGCCGGAGAGGCCTTGCGCGCGGTGGTTAACCAGGCGCGCTCGCTCGGCCACTTGCGGGTCATCGCCAGCCACTTCGCCGACAGCCGGGGCACGCAGCAGGTGCTGGAAAGCGCCGGCTTCCACGATACCGGGCAGGTACGGTCGCGCTACAGCGCCTCGCGGGCGATGGAGCACCCGGCGCGCATCTACGTCGCCGATCTCGACCGGCGCCTGAGCCCGCGCATGGAAATGGCCGGAGCCGCCTGAACGGGCGCTCCGGTGCGTTGCCTCAGGCTTCTGCGGTGATCCACTTGGGCATGACATCGGCCGGGATGTCCTCCACCCGCAGGTGATCCACCGCGAGCCCCAGTTCGGGGTAGGCAGCGCGGCGGCGCTTCTCGTCCGAACGGGCCAGTGGCACCACCACGAGGCGGCGGTTGACCTTCTGGCGCCAGTTCATGCGTGCGGTGTTCTCCTGCCCGACGTAGCAGCCCTTGGTGAAGCTGACGCCATGCAGGTCCGCCGCGTTGCATTCGAGCCAGAGCGTTTCGCCATCGCCCAGTTCCGCACGGCCTTCGGGCACCCGCAGCGCCAGACGGTGGGCACGCCAGGCGGCGTCTGCACCGGTCTCTTCCTCGGCCGGATCGGTGGCATCGACCACCGCGACCCAGCGCTCCCCAAGAGCATGGAGGCGCGGGTCCGGAGCGGCGCCGTCGCCCGTGTGCGGCCGCCAGTGCACGGCGAGCCGGTCGTCGCGGGCAATGTCGATCGCCTTGCGCAGCCGGTACATCGACAGGCGCTTCACCAGCGCGTCGGCGACTTCGGCCTCGCAGTCGATGAGCAGCCCCTTGCCGCCCGGCCAGACGATGAAGTCAAACAGCGCCTTGCCCTGCGGCGTCAGCAGCCCCGTCCAGACTGGCAGGGTTCCCGCCACGTCCGAGGTCACGAGCCCCTGCAGGAAATCGACGACGTTCTCATTCGAATCGGGGCGCGGGGACAGCCGGATCACGGCGCGGTCGAACAGGCGGGTAGCGGTCATGCGCCCTAAGTGGAGCAGCCCGAACCGCCCCGCAAGACCCTCACTTGGTCGATGGACATTTCGCGAGACGTTCGCGCATTTCGTCGAGCACCCAGACGGCGGCGGGGCCGGGCCGGCTGTCCTTGCGCCATAGCGCCACGAGCGCGTAATCGAGCGCGGACCGCTCGGGCAGCTTCAGTTCCACGAGGGTGCCCGCCTCCAGGTCCGCCCTCACGGCATGGCGCGGCATCGAGCCCCAGCCGATGCCCTCCTTGAGCAGCGCATGTTTGGCGCCGAGGTCCGCCAGACGCCACGAGCGCGGGCTGAACACGGAGAAATCGCGCCCCTCCGTCAGCGGCGAACGGTCGGTCAGGACCAGTTGCAGATGCTTGCGCGTCTCGCCCGGCTCGATCCGCTCGAACTTGGCGAGCGCGTGGCCGGGGGCGGCGACGGGAACCATCTCGACCGAGCCGATCGTCTCGCGCTCGATCTCCGCAAGGTCCATGATGTCCGGCCCGGCGATACCCAGCGTTGCGCGCCCGTCGAGCACCAGCGCGGCGACAGCGCCCAGCGCCTCAATGTGGAGGCGCAGCGGAACCGTCGGAAAACGCACCTGAAAGTCGCGCAACAGGCGGGCGAGCACGTTGCCCGGCACCATCACGTCCACCGCCAGCGACAGCTCCGCCTCCAGCCCCTGCCGCAGACTGCGGACCTTGGCGAGCAGGGCGTCGACGTCGTCGGAGATCGCATGCGCCTCGGACAACAGCGCGCGACCGGCCTCGGTCAACTGCGGACGGCGCGAGCCTTCGCGGTCGAACAGGCGCACGTCGAGCTGGCTTTCGAGCTGGGCGATGGCGTAGCTGACCACCGAAATCGCGCGCCCAAGTCGCCTGGCGGCTGCATTGAAACTGCCCTCTTCCACCACGGCCAGAAAGCACCGCAAGTGATCGAGACTGGGCGGGACGACGTCGACCATTCAACTTTCCTGAATAATTCAGCCGAGTTTATCACAATTTCGCGATAGCCACGCAAGGGCTACATGGCACTCAACAGGGCCTTAACGGCACCTAACGCATACAAAGGAGTGCCCCATGATCGAACTGCGTCCCTTCGAGAGCATCGGCGCCGCCAATCACGGATGGCTCGATGCCCGCCACCATTTCTCCTTCGCCGACTACCATGATCCGGCGCGCACCAACTGGGGTCGCCTGCGGGTCTGGAACGACGACACCATCGCGGCCCGGTCGGGCTTCCCGCCGCACCCGCACCGCGACATGGAGATCGTCACTTATGTCCGCACCGGCGCGATCACGCACAAGGACAGCCTGGGCAACACCGGCCGCACCGGCGCGGGCGACGTCCAGGTTATGAGCGCCGGCACCGGCATCCAGCACTCGGAGTACAACCTCGAGGACGAGGCGACGACGCTGTTCCAGATCTGGATCATCCCAGACCGCCGCGGCGAGCAGCCGAGCTGGGGCGCCCGTCCTTTCCCCAAGGAGGACCGTTCGGGCCAGTTCGTGACCTTGGCAAGCGGCATCGCCGGGGACGACGACGCCCTCCACATCAACGCCGAGGCGCGCGTGCTGGGCGCGACGGTGAAGGCGGGCGACACGGTGACTTACGCCACCGACGCCGCGCGCCACAGCTACCTCGTCCCCGCCACCGGCCGCATCCGGGTTGGTAACGTGGAAGCCAATGCCCGCGACGGCGTGGCCATCACCGGGCTCGACACGATCACCGTGACCGCTCTCGAAGACGCGGAACTGGTGCTGGTGGACGCAGCCTGACATAGCGCAGGGGGGTGATTCGAAAGGATTGCCCCCCTGCTTGCGCACTCTCCCTAAGCCCTTAGCAGACAAGGACATATTTCGATGACCGGACGTATCGCCAATCCCAAGATCGAGAAGCTCATCGTCGACCGCTGGAGCCCCCGCGCCTTCGACGGCAGCGAGATGCCGCAGGAAGACCTCGACGCGATTCTCGAAGCCGGTGGCTGGGCGCCCTCGGCCTATAACGTGCAGCCCTGGACCTTCCTCTACGCCAAGAAGGGCGACGCGAACTGGGACCTGTTCCTGTCGGGCCTGATCGACTTCAACGCCGGCTGGGCCAAGGAAGCCTCGGCGATCGTCTATGTCGTCTCCGACAAGTTCTCGCGCTCGGAAAAGGGCACTTTCGAGAACCACAGCCACAGCTTCGACGCCGGCGCCGCCTGGGTGCTCGCCGCGATCCAGGCACAGGCGCTGGGCTACCACACCCACGGCATGACCGGCCTGAAGTTCGGCGAGGCCGAAGCCGCGCTCGGCATCCCGGAAGACCATCGCCTCGAAGCCGCCTTCGCCATCGGCAAGCAGGGTGACAAGTCGGTCCTGCCCGACTTCCTGCAGGAGCGCGAAGTCGCCAGCGACCGCAAGCCGCTGGCCGAGATCGCCAAGGCCGGCAAGTTCGCCTGATCCTTTCGGCGCCCGCACCCCTCCCCCCTCCAGTGCGGGCGCTCATCGGCCCGGTCCTCCCAACGGAGGGCCGGGCTTTTTGATTCGCCCAATGATCTTCCAGCCGCCCTGAAATCGCCTTGATCGCATGGCCTCCTGCTCTCCATGCCGATCGCCGACCTCCCGCCCGAACCGCCCGCGATCGCAGCGCCGCTGTTCGACCTTGCGCAGATGCCGCAGGACGGGACGGTCGATCTCCATGCCGTCAAGCCGCGCTGCCCGGTCGGCCGCCCCGGAGAAATCGTCGTCTGCGCGACCAACCCGGAAAAGGAGCGCCTGCGTCCGCTTCCCGATACTTACGAGACGCCGGACGGCCTACCCCGCGCGCAGATGGGCCTGAGCGAAAACTCCTCGCTCGGCGTCGAGCTTGATTCGGCGACGCTGGGCAGCAGCCAAGTCAGCAACCGGGCGATGGTGCGCTACAAGCTGAAGTTCTGATAGCCCGCCTATCGCAATGCGAGGCAAATCCGGGCTCGTCACCCGCACCGCTCTGCGCCATAGCGCCGCCATGGTCCGGCACATTCATTCCCTGCGCCTCCACGCCCTCGGCCGTCTGGGCTGGGCGCGCGGCGCGATCGGCGCGGCGCTGGGGATCGCGCTTTCCGGCTTCGCGACATGGGCCCTGCTCGGCGGCCATCAGGCCCACGCCCTGCCCTTCCTCGTCGCGCCGCTGGGCGCCTCGGCGGTGCTGGTGTTCTGCGTTCCGGCGAGCCCTCTCGCGCAGCCGTGGTCGGTGATCGGCGGAGACCTGCTCTCGGCCGCGATCGGCATTTCGATCGGGCACCTGATCGGCAATCCGTGGCTGGGCGGGAGCATCGCGGTGGGGCTTGCCATCGCGGCGATGTCGGTGGCCCGCTGCCTCCATCCGCCGGGCGGTGCCTGCGCCCTGCTCTGCGCGCTCGGCGCGGGCGGGCAGGTGCCGTGGGACGCGACGCTGATGATCCCGATCGGCGCCAACGTGCTGGTGCTGTGCAGCTTCGGCTGGCTCTACAACAACTTCACCGGTCACGCCTGGCCGCATGTCGCGCCGCCCCCGCCGATTCCCGTCTCCACGCGTGAGGACGTCGTCGCGGTGCTGGAGGAATGGGACGAAGTGCTCGACGTGGACGTCGATGATCTCGACGCCTTCGTGCAGGCGGTGCTGCGACGCCGGGCGTCCTGACGCGAAAAGTCCCACCCCCCGGCCAGAAGGGTGGGACTCCCCGAACGTTCCGACGCGGTCTGCCTGAAGGGCTCCCAGCCCGGTGAACCAGATTCAGGCAGGCCCCGCGTCAGGTGAAGGCGACGATGATCGCGACCGCCAGGCCCCAGCACAGGATCAGCACGGGTAGCGTGAGAACCTGGACGGCCGCTTCGCCCGCCGTGAGCCTTCCGTTCAGAGTGTCGATGCCGCGTGCGGCAAGCTGGCCCCATGTTGGCGCGGCGGCATCGTTGTGGGGTTTCATCTTCACCCAGTGCCCGGCCAGCCCGAACGCCATGAGAACGAACCCGGCGAAGATGACCATCGGGATGGCCAGTTCCGGGTTCATGAACGTGGCGGCCATGACACCGATGAAGGCGAGGTAGAGCGCGACCGTGGCGACATAGAAGCCGGTCGGCAGGCCGAAGCTGCGGTCAACTCCAAAATGCATTGGCGTGCGGGCGGGAACGGCCGTGACCGTAGCCAGACCCTGAAGCTGCTGCCGGGTAAGACGTTGGGACATGATGCTGATCTCCTTGGGTGATCGGCATATGCGCGCCTTCGCGCCATGATTCGTTGATGCGGGTCAAAACCCCCGCCGGAGAGAAGAAATTTCGTCGTCCTGGACTTTATCCGGGACGACGGGGTCACCAGCGCGCGATATCCTCGAAGTCCTGCTCCCGCGGTTCGATCCAGCGCCATTGGCCGCCGGTCTTCTCGCGCTTCCAGAACCACGATTCGCTCTTGAGGTGGTCCATCGCGAAGTCCGCCGCCGCAAAGGCATCGCGCCGGTGCCGGGCAGCGGCGGCAACAAGCACGATCGGCTCGGCCGGGAGCATCACCCCGCTGCGGTGGATCACCAGCAGCCCGTCAAGCGCCCAGCGCCCGCGCACGCGCGTCGCCAGATCTTGCATCGCGGGCAGCGTCAGCGGGTCATAGTGCCGCAGTTCCAGCGCCTCGCAGCCCGCGCCCTCACGCACTTGCCCAAGGAAGCTGACGATCCCGCCCGCTTGCGGGTGCGCGGCGGTGAAGGCGCTCAGTTCCGCTGCCGGATCGAAGCCGGACGTCAGCAGGCGAACGTCGGACATGTCAGCCACCCGAAACCGGCGGCAGGAAGGCCAGTTCGTCGCCATCCGCCAGCACCACGCCGCCCTTTTCGGCGATCAGCGCGCCGTTGAGCGCCACTTTCACCCGGACACCGGCGACGGTCTCGACCAGTTCGGGCGTGTAATGCTCCTCCAGATGCGCCAGCAGAGCGGCCCAGCCGAGCGGTACATCGACGCTGATGCCATCCGTCCCCGCCAGCTCCTCAAGCCGTCCGAGGAACACCAGTTTCGCAGTCATCTCACCCACCCGTCATCGACATGTGCCGCGCCAGCGCAGGCGCCTCGCCGCGTCCGTCGATCGCGAAGTGATGGCGCTCAGGCTTGATCCGCATCGCCGTGTCCAGCGCCGCCGACAAGGCGCCTTGCGGATCGTCCGAACGCAGCGCCGCGCGCAGGTCCACCTGCTCGTTGCCGCCGAGGCACGCATAGAGCTGCCCCGTCGCGGTGACGCGGATGCGGTTGCAGCCCTCGCAGAAATTGTTGGTCAGCGGGGTGATCAGGCCGAGCCGTCCGCCGGTTTCCGCGACGTCCCAGTAACGCGCCGGGCCGCCGGTGCGGTGCCCGCTCGGCGCAAGCGTCCAGCGCCGGGCCAGATCCTCCTGCACCGCGACGAGCGGCAGGTAGTGGTCGAAGCGGTCTTCCTCCACTTCGCCCAGCGGCATGACCTCGATCAGCGTCGCCTCGAAGCCCTGCCCGTGCGCCCAGGCGACGATATCGGCGATCTCGTGCTCGTTGATGCCCTTGAGCGCCACCGTGTTGAGCTTGACCTTCAGGCCCGCCGCCTTCGCCGCCGCCAGCCCCTCCAGCACCTGCGGCAGCGAATCGCGCCGGGTCAGCCGCGCGAAAGCCTCGCGGTCGAGGGTATCGAGCGAAACGTTGATCCGCCGCACCCCAGCCACGCGCAGATCGTCGGCGAATTCGGCAAGGCGGGTGCCGTTGGAGGTGAGGGTCAACTCTTCCAGCCCACCCTGCCCGTCATCCGCGCCGATCCGGCGGCCGAGCGCCCGGACGAGGTCGATCATATCGCGCCGGACCAGCGGTTCGCCGCCGGTCAGCCGCAATTTGGTGATACCGCGTGCGATGAAGCCGAGGGCAAGGTCGTGCATCTCGTCGAGCGTCAGCACGTCCTTCTTGGGAAGGAACGTCATCCGCTCCGGCATGCAGTAGGCGCAGCGCAAGTCGCAGCGGTCGGTCACCGACAGGCGCAGGTACGTGATCCTGCGCTGGAACTGGTCGACGAGGGGCTGCGGCGTGCTCATTCGGACGGATATAGCACTCCGCCCGCGCCCTTGCCATTGAGCGGTAGTAATTGTCCCGTCACACCGCCTGCACCGTCAAGCCAGCGTTGCGCCGCTGCCACAGCCTCCCGCCCACCTGCTCCGGCGTCGCTCTCGACGGCATTGACGCGCGAAGGTGCGAAGCGGCGGGCAAGGCCCTGCACGGCGGCAAGGCGCCAGGCGCGATGCTCGTGATTCGCGGGCAGGAAAACCAGCGTCAGCGGATCGGCGCCGCCCGACAGCGTCGCCTCGATCCCGGGCAGCAGGCGGGCATGGAAATCGGCCGCAGCCTCGAGCGCGTCGTCCGACAGCGGCCCGAGATGGAGCAACTCGTTCAACGACGTTCCCGCGTCAGGGTCATGCCGATCAGTTCGTTGACCTCGGTGAGCGCCAGCTTGACGATCTTCACCGTCACCGCCTCGACCCGCTCGTCCTGCAGGAACAGCGTCTCACAGACGTGGTCGGCGACCGCCTCGATCAGCTTGAAGTGGACACCCTGTGGCAGCGCTTCCGACGCCGCGAACTTGAGGTCCATGTAGTTCTTGCTCGCCGTCAGCGGCGTGTCAGGGGCGTAGTGGTCCGCAGGCCGCAGCTTCACCGTGATGGTGAAACGCAGGGGCTGCGGCTTGCCGGTTTCCTCCGAGTAGATGCCGGTGAGGACATCCTGCTCGAAATCGGCGACTTCAAGGATCAGCGAATCGGCCATGATGTGGGCGCCTTTAGGATATCATCGCTCGCAACGAAAACATTTCGTCATTGCGAGCGTAGCGAAGCAATCCAGGGCAGCACAAACCGCGCTGGATTGCTTCGCTACGCTCGCAATGACGAAAG
>NZ_BAAILP010000170.1:14083-19849 GCF_054589055.1 Novosphingobium sp. 11B
TACTCGGGATTGGACCAGCGCGCGAAGATCGCGGTCGGCAGCAACCGCCCCTCACCGTCTTCCCGCACCGACAGGTCGCCATGCTCGATCTTCCCGGGAAGTCCGGCGAACAGCTCGTCCATCAGCCCGGCCAGCGCCAGCGAGGACATGCGCACCGCATAGACCGTCAGGAACAGGAACCGGCTGTCAGCATCGAGCAGCTTGCGGCAATCGGCGAGAAGCCCCGGAAGGTGCTCTTCCAGACGCCAGGTCTCGCCGGTGGGGCCGCGCCCGAACTTGGGCGGGTCGAGGATGATGCCGTCGTAACGCTTCCCACGCCGGACTTCGCGCGCGGCGAACTTGGCCGCGTCGTCGATCATCCAGCGCACCGGGCGGTCCTGCAGCCCCGCCAGAGCGGCGTTCTCGCGCGCCTGCGCGACGGACTTCTTGGACGCATCCACATGCGTCACCGGGCCATGGGCCGACAGCGCAAGAGTGCCGACGCCGGTATAGCCGAACAGGTTCATCGTGCTGGCATCGGTGCGCCCGGCCAGCATCCCGCGCATCCAGTCCCACACCGGCGCCATGTCCGGGAAGAAGCCGAGATGACGGAACGGGGTGCACTGCGCGGTGAACGAAACTTCGTTCCACGCCAGCGGCCAGCCATCGCGCGGCACGGCCTTGTCGAACTGCCAGCGGCCACCGCCGTCCTCGTCGGAACCGGGCACGAACTCGCCATGGGCGTCCCAATGCTCGCTCCGCGGAGTCCACATCGCCTGAGGTTCGGGGCGCACGAAGCGGTAGTCGCCGTAGCGCTCCAGCTTGCGTCCGTGGCCCGAATCTACGAGGCCGTAATCCGCCCAACCCTCTCCGGCGAGGATCAGCGGCTCTGTGACAAGCTCAGCCATCAGACTTTCGGGCTGGCGTGCGCCGCCACGAATTCGGTCACGGCCTCGAAGGTGCCGGGCAGCGTTTCGTACTTTTCCTCACGCTCGAACAGGTCGCCCACGCGGGTCGGCAGGGTCGGGCGCTGGCCGGTGGCGCGCTCGACGGCCTCGGGGAACTTGGCGGGGTGCGCGGTCGCCAGCGTGACGACCGGCACGCTCGCGTCGATGCCCGCCGTGCGCGCGGCGAAAAGACCGCAGGCGGTGTGCGGGTCGATCAGTTCGCCGGTCGCCTCGTAAGCCCAGCGGATGGTCGAGGCCATCTCGTCGGCATCGGCACGGGCCGACGAGAACAGCGCCGAGGCGCCCTCACGCTGCGCGTTGGTCAGTTGCATCGCCTTCGTCGATTCGAACCCGGCCATCTGCTCGGCCAGAGCCTTGCCGTCGCGCCCCCCGAGGTCGAACAGCAGGCGCTCGAAATTCGAGGACACCTGAATGTCCATCGACGGCGCGGCGGTCGGCGTGACCGTCCCCTGCGAGTAATCGCCCTCGGCCAACGCGCGGTGGAGAATGTCGTTCACGTTGGTCGCGACGATCAGCCTCTCGACCGGCAGACCCATCTGCGCCGCCACATAGCCCGCGAAAACGTCGCCGAAGTTGCCCGTCGGCACCGAGAACGCCACCTTGCGATGCGGCGCGCCAAGCTGCAGCCCGGCCGCGAAGTAGTACACGACCTGCGCCATCAGGCGCGCCCAGTTGATCGAGTTCACCGCGCCGATGGCGAAGCGATCGGTCATGCCCTTGTCGTTGAATACGCGCTTCACGATCGCCTGCGCGTCGTCGAAGTTGGCGTGCTCCAGCGCGATGTTGTGCACGTTGGGCGCCAGCACCGTCGTCATCTGGCGGCGCTGCACGTCCGAAACGCGGCCCTTGGGGTGGAGCATGAAGATGTCCACCTTCGCACGCCCCGCAACCGCGTCAATCGCCGCAGACCCGGTATCGCCCGAGGTCGCACCCACGATCGTCAGGTTGCGATCCGAACGGCCAAGGAACTCCTCGAACAGCAGGCCCAGCAACTGCAGCGCCACGTCCTTGAACGCCAGCGTCGGGCCGTGGAACAGCTCAAGCAACCACTGCTGCGAATCGAGCTGCTTGAGCGGCGTTACGCCGTCATGCGCGAAACGGCCGTAAGCTGCCGTGGTCAGCTCCAGCAGGCGCTCTTCGGTGAGACTGCCCGCGACGAACGGCGCCATGACCTTTGCGGCCAGCTCGGCATAAGGAAGCCCCGCCCAGCTCGCGATTTCCTCGGCCGAGAAACGCGGCCACTCACGCGGAACGTAAAGGCCGCCATCCGATGCGAGGCCGGCAAGCGTCGCGCCTTCGAAATCAAGCGCCGGAGCGCTGCCGCGGGTGCTGATATAGTCCATCGGGCGCGGTTAGCCGTGAAGGCGGGAAATGAAAAGAGCGTGAAGGGTGTGAAGAAGGAAAGAAATGAATCTGGGGCCATCGCCCCAGACCCCTTTACCGTCGAGATCACGCGCGCAGCCTCCTCCCGCGCCGACGGAGAGCCGGGAGACAAATAGCCTGCGGCGCAATGTGTGGCTGAGGCTGCTGCGCGCCCGACGACGACGGTATGGGGGTCTGGGGCGCCAAAGGTATATGGGGGGCCCCAGGACTTCCTACTTCCTCTTCCTGAGCGCCAGAAAGTAGATAACCAACGCCGTAGCCGCGAAGAAGAACCACTGCCCCGCATACGACAAGTGGTTGTTCGGCAGATCCGCCGGATCAGGGATCGCGTTTTCCTCCAGTCCGCCAACCGCAGGCATCGCCACAAGACGCGGGCCGGGGGCGATCATGCCGGTGACGTCTCCGCCCTGCCATGCTCCAGCGTTGGGCTGGAGCGACCATCCCATCACCACCAGCGCCCTGCCACCGCCCGGCAGCGTGCATTCGGCGGTCTGGGCCACGCCGGGCTCCCCTTTGGCGTTGCTTCCGGCGATGCTGCTGCGGTCGCCTACGCCCGCGCAGACGAGATGGGCGCGGCGATAGAGCAGGTCCTTGCCGGCGCCTCGGGATGTCCACTCGACGGGCGCGGGGTTCTTCTGCGCGGCGGCGTAGTGGGCCAGCAGCGCTTCCTTTTCATGGAGGCGGCGCAGTTGCCAAAAGCCCATCGCGATCATCACCGCCACGGCGGCAAGGACGATGAGGGTCGCGAAGACGGGGATGCGGCGCATGTCAGGTCCTGATGCGAAAAAGGCAGCCGAAGCGGTCTTCGGCTGCCTTTTCGGAATGAACGATCTGTTCGATCAGTGCGTGGGCCAATTAATGCGTGGGATAGCCCCAGCCGCCCCAGATGTAGACCGCGACGAAGAGGAACAGCCACACCACGTCGACGAAGTGCCAGTACCATGCCGCCGCTTCGAAGCCGAAGTGCTGGCGGGGCGTGAAGTCGCCGTTGTAGGTGCGCTTGAGGCAGACGATCAGCATGATCGTGCCGACGATCACGTGGAAGCCGTGGAAGCCGGTCGCCATGTAGAAGGCCGAGCTGTAGGTGTTGCCGCCGAAGCCGAACGGGGCATGCATGTACTCGTAGGCTTGAATGCACGAGAACAGCGCGCCGAGCAGGATCGTCGCCCACAGGCCCTTCTTGAGCCCTTCACGATCGCCGTGGATCAGCGAGTGGTGCGCCCAGGTGACGGTGGTGCCCGAGCACAGCAGGATCAGCGTGTTGAGCAGCGGCAGGGCGAAGGGGTCCATGACCGCCTCGATCGCCTTGGGCGGCCACTGTCCGCCGATGACGTCCGCCAGTTCGGAGGGGAACAGCGAGAAGTCGAAGAAGGCCCAGAACCAGCCGACGAAGAACATCACTTCCGAAGCGATGAACAGGATCATGCCGTAGCGCTGGTGCAGCTGGACGACGGGCGTGTGGTCGCCCGCGTGCGCCTCGTTGACGATCTTGGAGAACCACATGAACATCGAGGCCAGCAGGATCGCGAGCCCGGCCCAGGGCACGAAATGGCCGCCGGGCATCTTGTGCATGAACAGCACCATGCCGGTGGTGAAGGTGAAGGCGCCGATCGTCGTCGCCAGGGGCGCGATGTCGGGCGGAAGAATGTGGTAATCGTGGTTCTTCGTACCTGCCATGGTGCCTTCGTCCCCGTTCATCCAATCTCGTGTGCCGTCTGCCGCCCTGTTTTATCATGGCCGACGGTTCTTGGTACTTCGCTTAACTGCCCGTGCGCGGATGGTCCAGTGCCTTTGCATCCTCCACCCGCGTGACGTGGAAGGTATAGCTCAGCGTGATCTGCTGCACGTCCTTGTTGTCCGGGTCGGTCAGGATCGCCGGATCGACGTAGTAGAGCACCGGCATGCGCACTTCCTCGCCGGGCTTCAGCGTCTGCTCGGTGAAGCAGAAGCACTGGATCTTGTTGAAGTAGCGCGCGGCCTGTTCGGGCTCGACGTTGAAGCTGGCGGTGCCGGTGACGGTCTTGTCGCTGTCGTTCTTGGCCCAGAACAGCGCCATGTCGCGGGCGCCGATTGATACCGTGTCGGTGCGCTGGAGCGGCTTGAACTGCCAGGGCATGTTGCGCTCGACATTGGCGTCGAAACGGATCGATATCGTCCGGCCGCTGTCCTTGACGGTGGCCGCCTTGGCCTCGTCCGCGCGCTGGGTGGTGCCGCCGTAGCCGGTCACCTGGCAGAAGATGCGGTAGAGCGGCACCGACGCGAACCCCAGGCCGAGCATCGCCAGCGCCGCCGAAGCGGCCGTCAGCGCGACCTTACGGTTGGAGCGGGGTTCGCCCTTCCCCGCCATCAGCCCATCTTCACGATGGAGATGCAGAACACCAGCACCACGAAGGCCGCGAGGCTGAGGCCGAGGGCGCGGTTACGGCTGCGACGGATCTGTTCGATGGTCTTCTGTTCCTGTGGCGCGGGCATGAAACGTCCTCAAAGCGGAATGTAGCGATCGACCACGAGCGCGGCGAACAGGGCGAAAAGGTAGAGCACCGAGTAGGCGAACAGCTGCTTCTCGGGCTTCATGGCATCGTCATCGCCGCTGCGCGTGCGCAGGCCGACGCGGATCGAGAGGGCGAGGAACACCGTGGAGAGCGCCAGCGCCGAGATGCCGTAGATCGCGCCCGCGTGCTCCTTGCCCGGCAGCCACCACGGCAGCGCGCTGAGCGGCAGCAGCAGGACGGCGTAGGCGAGGATCTGGCGGCGGGTCGAGCGTTCGCCCGCGACGACCGGCATCATCGGGATGCCCACCTTGGCATATTCGGTCTTCACGAAAAGCGCGAGCGCCCAGAAGTGCGGCGGCGTCCAGAAGAAGATGATCGCGAAGAGCACGACCGGCATCGTCGAGATGTGGCCGGTCGCGGCGATCCAGCCGATCAGCGGCGGGAACGCGCCCGCGCCGCCGCCGATGACGATGTTCTGCGGGGTGCGGGGCTTCAGCCAGATCGTGTAGATCACGGCGTAGTAGACGATCGAGATCGCGAGGATCGCGGCAGCCAGCCAGCTGATCGCGAAGCCCATCAGGAACACCGATGCGGCGCACAGGATACCGGCAAAGTCGCGCGCGGTGGTGCGATCGAGCCGGCCCTGCGGCAGCGGGCGCTTGGCGGTGCGCTTCATCCCGGCGTCGATGTCCGCTTCCCACCACTGGTTGAGCGCGGCGGCGCCGCCTGCGCCCATGGCGATGCACAGGATCGCGGTGAAGCCGAGGACGGGGTGGATGCTTTCAGGCGCGGCGAGCAGACCGCACAGGCCGGTGAAGATCACCAGGCTCATCACGCGCGGCTTGGTCAGCGCGATCAGGTCGCGCCAATCGGCAGGAACCGCGTTGGCGGCAGGACTCGAATTCGTGGGGGTCATGATGGGCCGCCCATACACCCGGGGACCG
>NZ_BAAILP010000170.1:20066-32434 GCF_054589055.1 Novosphingobium sp. 11B
GGTCGCGCCTTCGCCCCAGTAGTTGTCACCCACCTTCTTACCGGCGGTGAAGGCGTAGATGATGTTGATGAACCAGATCACGAGGCTGAAGGCCATAACCATGTAGCCCACGGTCGCGATGTGGTTCCAGTGGGTATAGGCTTCCGCGTAGTCCGGATAGCGGCGCGGCATGCCCTGCAGGCCCAGGAAGTGCATCGGGAAGAAGATCATGTTCACGCCCACGAAGAAGATCCAGAAGTGGACGTGGGACAGGAACTCCGAGTGCATGCGGCCGCTCATCTTCGGGAACCAGTAGTAGAACCCGGCGAAGAGCGCGGTCACCGCACCCAGCGACAACACGTAGTGGAAGTGCGCGACGACGAAGTAGGTGTCGTGCACCACGTCGTCGATGCCGCCGTTGGCAAGGTATACGCCGGTGACGCCGCCCACGGTGAACAGGAAGATGAAGCCCATCGCCCATACCATCGGCGACTTGAACTCCACCGAACCGCCCCACATCGTGGCGATCCACGAGAAGATCTTCACGCCGGTCGGCACCGCGATGACCATGGTGGCGGCGGTGAAGTACATCTTGGTGTTCACCGAAAGGCCGGTGGCGTACATGTGGTGCGCCCACACGATGAAGCCGACCACGCCGATCGCGACCATCGCGTAAGCCATGCCGAGGTAGCCGAACACCGGCTTCTTCGAGAAGGTCGAGATGATCTGCGAGATGATGCCGAAGCCCGGCAGGATCATGATGTAGACTTCGGGGTGGCCGAAGAACCAGAACAGGTGCTGGTAAAGCACCGGATCACCGCCGCCCGAAGCGTCGAAGAAGGTGGTGCCGAAGTTGCGGTCGGTCAGCAGCATGGTGATCGCGGCGGCGAGGACCGGCAGCGAGAGCAGCAGCAGGAACGCGGTCACCAGCACCGACCACACGAACAGCGGCATCTTGTGGATGGTCATCCCCGGCGCGCGCATGTTGAAGATCGTGGTGATGAAGTTGATAGCGCCCATGATCGAGCCGGCACCGGCAAGGTGCAGCGCGAAGATGCCGAAGTCCACCGCAGGTCCGGGCGAACCGCTGGTCGAGAGCGGGGCATAGACCGTCCAGCCGGTGCCCGCGCCGTTGCCCGTGCCGCCCGGCACGAAGGCGGAGCACAGCAGCGAGCAGAAGCCCGCCACCGTCAGCCAGAAAGAGATGTTGTTCATGCGCGGGAACGCCATGTCCGGCGCGCCGATCATGATCGGCACGAACCAGTTGCCGAAGCCGCCGATGATCGCGGGCATCACCATGAAGAACACCATGATGAGGCCGTGCGCGGTGATCAGCACGTTCCAGGTGTGCAGCGTGGTGTTGAAGTCCGGGTTCACCGCGCCGAACCAGCGCGCGAAGGTGTCGAGATACTGGATGCCCGGCTCGTTCAGCTCGACGCGCATCATGCCCGAGAAGGCACCGCCGATGATCCCCGCGAAGATCGCGAAGATCAGATACATCGTGCCGATGTCCTTGTGGTTGGTCGACATGAACCAGCGCGCGAAGAACGCGGGCTTGTGTTCGGCGTGATGGCCGTGGTCTTCCGGGTGAGCCTGGAAGTGGTCAGCGGTGGTTGCCATGGTGGGGACCCTGTCCTCTCGTATCGCTATTATTCGGCTTCGGCGGTCGCTTCGCCGGCAGGCGCTTCGGAAGCGTCTGCGGCGGGAGCGGCGGCAGGAGCCGCAGCGGATTCGGCGGCGGCCGCAGGCTTCTTCTGCCCGTCGATCTCCGCGCCGGCATGGGTCAGGACCCAGGCATTATACTTATCACGCGGCAGCGCCTCGACCGCGATCGGCATGTAGCCGTGCTTGGCGCCGCACAGTTCGGAGCACTGGCCGTAATAAACGCCCGGCTTCTCGATGAAGAGGACCTTCTCGTTGATGCGGCCCGGCACCGCGTCCAGCTTGAACCACAGCGAGGGCACCGCGAACGAGTGGATCACGTCGGTGGCGGTGATCTGCAGGCGGATCGGTTCGCCGACCGGCACGACCATGCGGTTGTCGACCTCGAGGTGCGACGGACCGTCCCAGGGCTTGGAGCCGACTTCGCGCACGCCGTTGTTGACCACCGGCTGGCCGGGGATGTTCAGCATGTTCGAGATCACCTCGAAGTCGCCGTTATCCGGGTAGCCGTACGTCCAGAACCACTGGTTGCCGGTGACCTTGACGGTCAGCGCGGTCTTGGGCGCGGGCTTGTACTGCTTGGCGATGAGGTCGATCGAGGGCACCGCGATGCCGATCAGGATCAGCACCGGCGCCAGCGTCCACACCACTTCGAGCACGGTGTTGTGGCTGGTTTTCGACGGCACCGGATTGGCGCGACGGTTGAAGCGCACGATGACGATGGCCAGCAGCGCCAGCACGAACAGCGAGATGATGAGGCAGATCCACAGCAGGCCGTGGTGCAGCCATTCGCCGTATTCACCCGTAGGCGAGAACTGCTGCTGGAGGTTGATACCGCCGTCGACCGGCATGCCGATGCCCGGCGTCGGCTTCATCGGGGTATAACTTCCGGCGGAAGGAGCGGCGGCGTCCTGCGCCATTACAGGCGCGGCGAACGTCAGCACGCTGGCGAGTGATAGTCCAAGGGCTCTGCGAACCCTTCCTGCACCAATGGAAATCTTGCCCAATGTCATGGTTTTTTGCGCTTCCACTTCCTTCGAACGCCCGTGCCGTATCAACGACTTCAAGCGCACCCCTGTCATGGCGGCGTTTTTCGCCCCCTTTGGGCCGGGCTATACGCGGCCTTGCCGCCCGTCTCAAGCGCCTCTAGGGGAATTTTTGCCGCAAGCGCCAGACGAACTGCGCGCGAACACTCGAAAAACGCTCCAGAGGTATAGTTGCAAATGCTCGAAGAAGAGGTCCTCGCCGAATTCCGCGCCTGCAAGGCGCTGCTGGAAGGACACTTCCTGCTGTCGTCCGGCCGCCACAGCGCGTACTATCTTCAGTGCGCCCGCGTCCTGATGAACCCCGACCGCGCCGCGCGTCTTGCCGTCGCCATCGCATCCAAGCTGCCGCACGACATTCGCAAGCAGATCACCAAGGTCGTCTCGCCCGCGATGGGCGGCGTCATCATCGGCCAGGAGATGGGCCGCGCCCTGCAGGTCGACGCGATGTTCGTCGAGCGCCCCACCGGCACTTTCGAACTGCGCCGCGGTTTCTCGCTGGAACCGGGCGACAAGGTGCTGATGGTCGAGGACGTGGTCACCACCGGCCTGTCCAGCCGCGAAGCCATCAAGGCCATCGAGGAAGCCGGCGGCACCGTGATCGCCGCGGCCTCGCTGGTCGATCGCTCGGCCGGATCGGTGGATCTGGGCGTGCCGTTCTTCCCGCTCGTGGCGCTCAACTTCCCGACGTATGCGCCGGACGAACTGCCGCCCGAACTGGCCTCTTCGCAGGCGGTGAAGCCCGGCAGCCGCGCCCAGTAAATCTCGGAACGTCGCTCCCTGATCGGACAATCCTTCGACAAGCTCAGGATGATAGAATGAACGTGCTCAAGCCCGCCCGCCTGCGTCTCGGCGTCAACATCGACCATGTCGCGACGATCCGCAACGCGCGCGGCGGCGAGCATCCGGACCCGGCCCGCGCCGCCCAGATCGTGGCGCGCGCGGGCGGCGACGGCATCACCGTGCACTTGCGCGAGGATCGCCGCCATATCCGCGACGACGACCTCTTCCGCGTCGCCGAGGCGACCGGCCTGCCGATCAACCTGGAGATGGCGGCAACCGACGAGATGCTCGAGATCGCCCTGCGCCACCGTCCTCACGCCGCCTGCATCGTGCCCGAGCGGCGCGAGGAGCGCACGACCGAGGGCGGCCTCGACGCGGCGGGCCAGCACAATCGCCTCGCGCCGATCGTCTCGCGCCTGTCGGACGCAGGGATTCGCGTCAGCCTCTTCATCGCCCCGGAGCCGCGCCAGATCGAAGCGGCCATGAAGCTCGGCGCCCCGGTGGTGGAATTCCACACCGGCGAATATGCCCATGCCGAGGGCGAGCAGGTGGCGCATGAGCTGCGCCGGATCGTCGACATGTCGGCGCTCGCGGCCAAGAACGGCATCGAGCCGCACGCCGGGCATGGCCTGACGTACGAGAACGTCCAGCCCATCGCGGCGATTCCGCAACTGGCGGAACTCAACATCGGTCACTACCTCATCGGCGAGGCGATCTTCATCGGGCTGGAAGCCAGCGTGAAGAAGATGCGCGCGCTGATGGACGAGGTGCGGTGATGACGAAGCAAGCGGGAGCCCGGGCATGATCATCGGTCTCGGCTCGGACCTGTGCAACATCGAGCGAATCGCCAGTTCGCTCGAACGCTACGGCGACCGCTTTCTGGGTCGCGTCTTCACCGAGGTGGAGCGCGCCAAGGCCGCCCGCCGCCCGCACACCATCGCGGGCACGCTGGCCAAGCGCTTCGCCGCCAAGGAGGCGTTTTCCAAGGCGGTCGGAACCGGGTTCAAGGCGGGCGTGTTCATGAAGGACATCGGCGTCGTCAACGCTCCCTCCGGTGCGCCGACGCTGGCGCTGACCGGCGGCGCGAAGGAACGGCTGGATTCCATGATCCCCGCAGGCCATGAAGCCGTGGTTCACCTGACACTCACGGACGACCACCCATGGGCGCAGGCCTTCGTGATCATCGAAGCGCGCCCCCTCTCCTAATCGCCGAGTTCCCCCCCGCATGACCGAACAGACCGCCCGGCCAGACTCCCTCGAACAGGCCAAGCCGGCAAGGCAGCCCCGCACCACCAACTGGTGGCAGGAGCTACGCGGCCTCTTCCTCATGCTGCTGGGCGTGCTGGCATTCCACTCGCTGGTGGCCAAGCCGTTCTACATCCCCTCGATCTCGATGATGCCGGGGCTGCTGGTGGGGGACCGGCTGGTGGTGTCGAAGTATCCCTACGGCTGGAACTGGTCGTCGCTGAGCTTCCACCTGCTGCCGCGCTCGACCACGCGCATCCTCGGCTCCACGCCCGCCTATGGCGACATCGTCATCGTCGTGCCCGGCAATCGCAAGGCCGACCTCATCAAGCGCGTCGTCGCCCGTCCGGGAGACCGCATCGCCGTGATCGACGGCCGCATCCGCCTCAACGGCAAGTTCATCCCGCGCGAGATCGAGCCGCCGGTGCAGATCCCCGCCGACGACAAGCTGACCTGCGAAGGGCAGGAGCCGGGCCACTGCTACGACGGCTTCGAGCAATACCGCACCCGCCTGCCCTCCGGCCGCGAGGTCTACGAACTGCCGACCTACCGCGAGACGCTGCCCAACGGGGCCAGCTATCAGGTGATCGACTATGTCACGCAGAGCCTCGACAACTATCCCGAGGTCACGATCCCCGCAGGCCACGTCTTCCTGATGGGTGACGACCGCGACCGTTCGGCCGACAGCCGCGCGCCCTTCACCACCAATTGGCAGGGCCAGCCCGACGGCGGCCTCGGCGGTCCGGTGCCGCTGTCCGACATCGGCGGACGGGCGGAGTTCATCACCTTCTCGCTCGATGGCTCGCAAAGCTGGAACCCGCTGACCTGGTGGAGTTCCATGCGCGACGGGCGGGCCTTCACCAGCCTGCGCCCGCGCGTCGATCCCGCCAAGGCGTACTGACCGGGCATGGCGCGCAAGTTCCTCTACGTCATCGCGGGACTGACGGTAGCGGTGCTGGCGCTGATGCTGGCCCTGTGGTTCTGGTCGGAGGATCTGACCGAGATGGCCTTCGTGCCCAACGTTTCCTTTGCGGAACAGCAGGCGCTGCCGCCCGAATCGTGGAACAACCCGGCGATGTGGGTCGCGCGGCCGGGCCTGAAGGACGATCCCTCCTCGTGGCTCCCTCCCGGCATCGAGGCCCCCAAGACAAAACTCCCGGTCGCGGTCTTCTTCGTCCACCCCACCAGCTACATCGCGCGTGACGCCTGGAACGCCGCGCTGGACGACACAGTCAGCCGCGACCGCGCGAACCTCTTCGTGCAGGGCATGGCCAGCCCGTTCAACGAGGGCGAAGTCTGGGCGCCGCGCTACCGGCAGGCCGCCGTCGGGACCTTCCTGACCGCAAAGCCCGAAGCCGCGCAGGCGATCGACCTTGCCTACGCCGACGTGCTCGCCTCGTTCGAGATATTCACGCGCAACCTGAGGCCGGACCAGCCGATCGCGCTGGCGGGCCATAGCCAGGGCGCGTTCCTGCTGCGCCGCCTGATGCGCGACCGCATCGCCGGGACGCCGCTGGCGCAGCGCCTCGTCGGGGCATGGGTGATCGGCTGGCCGGTCTCGCTGGAGCATGACCTGCCGAAGATGGGCGTCCCCGCCTGCGAGCGCGCGGACGAGCCCGGCTGCATCGTCAGCTGGCTTTCGGTCGCCGATCCGGCGGATACCGCGATGCTGCTCAAGGCCTATGCACGGCGCACCGGGCTCGACGCGAAGTCGGTGGCGGGCAGCGCGTTCCTGTGCACCAATCCGCTGACCGGCGTGCCCGGCAGCGCCGCAGGGGCCGAGGCGAACCTCGGCACCCTCGTGCCCGACTTCAAGGCCCGTAGCGGAACCATGGCCGCGCAGGTCGTTCCCGCGACTTGCAGCCCCGACCACTTCCTCCACATCGGCCCGCCGCCCAAGCTCGACCTCGGGGCCTACGTGCTGCCGGGCAACAACTATCACCTCTATGACGTGACCCTGTTCTGGGCGAACCTCAGGGCCGATTTCGAAAGGCGCACCCAAGCGTGGCTGGCGAAGCAGCAAAAGTGACCCCGACCACCAGCGCGCTGGAGTTCCGCGAGGCCCTGCCGAACAAGGGCGCGCTGCTCGGCCTCGACCTCGGCACCCAGACCATCGGCACTGCGTTCTGCGATGCCGGCTGGCGTATCGCCTCGCCCGGCAAGACGATCAAGCGCGGCAAGTTCGGCGCCGACAAGGCGCTGATGGAAGACCTGATCCGCGAACGCTCGGTCAAGGGCATCGTTATCGGGCTGCCGCTCAACATGGACGGCTCCGAGGGCCCGCGCGCGCAATCGAGCCGCGCCTATGCCCGCAACCTGTCGGTGCTGGGCCTGCCGATCCTGCTGTGGGACGAACGCTGGTCCACCTCCAGCGCCGAGCGCGGCCTCATCGAACAGGACATGAGCCGCGCCAAGCGCGCCACGCGTATCGATTCGGCGGCGGCGGCGGTGATCCTGCAAGGCGCCGTCGATGCGCTGGCTGGGGGGCTGTTCTAGAGGGGCGCTGGACGGAATTGCCGCTAACGCCCCATTGCCGCCCAAACGTCATCGTCATCCCAGCGAAGGCTGGGACCGCTCACGTCATCGCGCTGCTTCTCGGCGAGGCCGGGATGAGGTTAGCAATGCCTTGCCGCTAGGGCTCATCATGGTCACAACGGTCCCAGCCTTCGCTGGGATGACGGTCTGTTTCTGGAAAGGCAGCCTACCGCCCGGACCGGACCTGCTGCCCCCTTTTTCAACCCAGCGTCAGCACCACCGTCAGTCCCGCACGCGGCGTGGCTTCGTGCAGCACATGCCGCTGTGCGTCAGCGCGAGCGCGGTCGAGGATGGCCGGTGCCACGCGCGGATCGTGGATGACGACATCGGCAGCGCCCAGCAGGCGGGCCTGGCGCAGCGTCAGGTCGTCGGGATCATCGCTGCCAAGGGTGATTTCCACAAGCTCGCCCTCATCGGCGATGGCGTCCTGCAACCAGCCGTCGACCCGCTCAGCGCTGCTCGCGACAAGCGGATCGAGTATGCCGCCCGCCGTCAGCGCCGCATCGAGTGCACGGCGGCGGTCGCCTGCTTCGGGGAAACGTTCGCGTAAGCGGCCACGCGCGGCCTGCAAGGCGCTCGCCAGCACCCCCAGCGATTGCGGCAGCAGCGCTTCCAGCCGCAGCCGCAGCTGCTTGGCAAGACCCGCCGAAGCGCCTCCGGTCCCCACCGCGATCAGCACCGGCGAACGGTCGAGGATCGAAGGCACCGTGAAATCGCACAAGGCCGGACGGTCGGTGGCGTTCACCAGCATTCCCGCGCGGCGAGCCGCCGCGACGTCCGCCTCGGCCTGCGCCTCCTCCTCGTGGACAACGAAAGCCAGCCTTGCGCCGGCCGCCGCGCCTTCGGAAATGTCGGTGTGGACCACGCCCCCCGCGCGCTCGACCAGCCGACGCTTGGCTGTGGCCGCCTCCCCCTGCCCCAGCACGACGACCGGGCGCCCGGCAATGCGGTGAAAAAGGGGAAGCGCTTCGATCATGCTGTCAGGCGTAGCCCGCCCACCCCGCTGCGACTAGGCGATAAATCGCCAAGTCTCGCTCCCCCCCCTTCGACAAGCTCAGGATGAGCGGGAGGGGTTGGGGGTGGGCCTTTGTCCTTCAGTCCAGCCAGACCGGAACCTGCTCGGCGGCGAGGATCGTGGCAGGTTCGATGCGGTTGGCGACGAGCGCCCACTTGTCGCCATCGACCATAACCTCGGGCACCAGCGCGCGGCTGTTGTAGGTGTTCGCCATCGTCGCGCCATAGGCACCGGCGGTGCGGAACACGCCGAGGTCGCCCGCCTTAACCACGTCGATTTCGCGCGCCATGGCGAAGGTGTCGGAGCTTTCGCAGATGGGGCCGACGATGTTCGCGGTCATCGTCTCGCCCGAGGGGTGCACGGCCGCGAAGTCATGCCAGGCATCATACATCGCCGGGCGGGCTAGGTCGTTCATCGCCGCATCGACGACGATCCACGGATTCGTCGTGCCCTGCTTGACGCGCACCACTTCGGTCACGAGCACGCCCGAGTTGCCGGTGATGACGCGGCCCGGCTCGAACATCAGGGTGACGCCCCAGTCGCCGGCGACCTCGGCCACCATGCGGCCATAGTCTGCGGGCGTCGGCAGGTCGTCGGTCGCCTTGTAAGGCACGCCGAGACCGCCGCCGAGATCCATGTGGGTGACGGTCAGGCCCTGCGAACGCAGCGTCTCCATCAGCGCACCCATCTTGATGAACGCCTGACGCGAGGGTTCGAGGTCGCTGATCTGGCTGCCGATGTGGACGGCAAGGCCGCGCATCTCCAGCCCCGGCAGCGCCGAGAGACGTTCGTAGATCCCTGCCGCGCGGTCGTAAGCGACGCCGAACTTGTTCTCGGCCTTGCCGGTCGAGATCTTGGCGTGCGTGCGTGCGTCAACGTCCGGATTTACACGCAGGGTGCAGGTGGCCCTGGCGCCCAGTTCCGCAGCGATCTCGGAAAGTTCGACGCCCTCTTCCTCGCTCTCGAGATTGAACTGGCCGATCCCGGCGCGCACGGCGGCGGTCAGTTCGGTGCGCGTCTTGCCGACGCCGGAGAAGACCACGTCCCCGGCCTTCATGCCCGCCGCCAGCGCGCGGTTCATCTCGCCTTCGGAGACGACGTCCGCGCCGTAGCCTTCCTTGGCCAGCAGGCGCAGGACGGCGAGGTTCGGGTTGGACTTCACCGCGAAGGCGATGTGGATGCTGGGCAGCGCGGAGAGCGCTTCGCGGAAGACCCTGGCGTGCCGCGAGAGCGTGGCGCGCGAATAGACGTAAACGGGGGTGCCGACTTCGCGGGCGATTTCGGCCAGCGGCACCTGTTCGGCGTTCATCGCGCCGTCTGTGATTGCAAAATGATCCATGGAAGATTTCTTACTCGGGCTGGCCGGATGCGGCTGTAGTCGGGTCGGGCTGCGGCGCCTCGGGCGGCGGCAGGTCGAAGGGATCGTCCTGCCGCTGCTCGGAACGGGTGCGCAGTTCGACGCTGCGTTCGGGAATGGCGATGGTCGGCAGCGTGAGCAGCTCCGCCGCCGACGGTTTGTCCGCCCGGCCATAAGGCGCAGGCGGCATCGCCTGCCCCGGTTTCAGGCCGAGTGCCGACTGCTGCCCGCACGCGGCAAGACTGAGGAGCATCAGGACGGGAACGGCCTTCTTCATCGACGTATCACTCCAGACCCAGGGCGTCGCGGGCATCCGCCACGCGCAGGCGCACCTGCTCGGGCGCGGTGCCGCCGTGTGAGTTGCGCGCGGCGACCGAGGCCTCGACCGAGAGCGCGTTGAATACGCGCTCGTCGATGCGGCTGTCGATGGCCTTGAGGTCCTCCAGCGGCAATTGATCGAGCGGCACGCCGCGCTGCTCGGCCAGCTTGACCGCGGCGCCGGTGATGTGGTGCGCCTCGCGGAAGGGAATGTCGGCCTGGCGCACCAGCCAGTCGGCCAGATCGGTGGCGGTGGCGAAGCCGAGTTCGGCGGCGGCGCGCATGCGATCGGTCTTGAAACGGGTGTCGGCGACCATGCCGGTCATCGCCGCGATCGACAGCGCCAGCAGGCTCGCGGCCTCGAACACCGGCGGCTTATCGTCCTGCATGTCCTTCGAATAGGCGAGCGGCAGGCCCTTCATCGTCATCATCAGCGACATCAGGCAGCCGGAGATCCGGCCCGAGTGGCCGCGCACCAGTTCGGCCGCGTCCGGGTTCTTTTTCTGCGGCATGATCGAGCTGCCGGTGGATAGCGCATCGGGCAGCGCCACGAAGCCGAAGGGCTGGCTGGCCCAGATGATGAACTCCTCGGCCAGACGCGAGAGGTGCAGGCTGCACTGGCTGGCGGCCATCAGGTAATCGAGCGCGAAGTCGCGGTCGGACACGGAATCGAGGCTGTTGTCGGTCGGCGCGTCGAAGCCCAGCGCCTGCGCGGTCATCGTGCGGTCGATCGGGAAGCCGGTTCCGGCCAGCGCGGCGGCGCCCAGCGGGCTGCGGTTCATGCGCTTTCTGGCGTCGGCGAAGCGCGAACGATCACGGCCGATCATCTCGTAATAGGCCATCAGGTGGTGGCCCAGCGTCACCGGCTGCGCGGTCTGCAGGTGGGTGAAGCCGGGCATGATGCTGTCGGCATGTTCACCGGCACGGGTCACCAGCGCGACCTGCAGCGCCTGCAGCCCCGCATCGGCCTGGTCCATCGCATCGCGCACCCAGAGGCGGAAGTCGGTGGCGACCTGGTCGTTGCGAGAGCGCGCGGTGTGGAGGCGCCCGGCCGCCGGACCGATGAGCTGCGCGAGGCGCGACTCGGTGGTCATGTGGATGTCCTCGAGGTCCCAGTCCTCGGGCACACCATTGGCTTCGTACTCGGCGGCGACGGCGTCGAGGCCGTCGCGGATGGTCACCGCGTCGGCGTCCGAAACGATGCCGCAGGCGCCCAACATCGCGACGTGGGCCTTGCTGGCGGCGATGTCCTGACGCCACAATGCCTTGTCGAAGGGAATCGAGGCGTTTATCTCGCGCATGATTGCCGACGGTCCCTGTGCGAACCGTCCGCCCCACATTGCATTGGAGCCTGTCGCCTTGCTGTCTTCCCGTTCGCTCAAGTCGCTCGTCCTGTGTTCGCTGGCCGGGGCCTCGGCCCTCGTGATTGCGGGCTGCGATAGTAAAGGGAACAAGGACGCGCAACCGGCGCCTTCCGAAGAAGCATCGCAAGCCGGCGCGGCAAAGCCCGCCGAGGCCGGCGGCAAGGTCGATCGCTCGCACAAGGGCGAGCCGATGCCGACCGTCAGCCTGGTCGACAATACCGGCGAAAGCCTCGACCTCTCCTCGTTCAAGGGCAAGCCGCTGCTGGTCAACCTGTGGGCCACGTGGTGCGCACCGTGCATCGCGGAAATGCCCACGCTGAACAAGCTGATCGACCGCGAGGGCGAACTGGGCGTGACGATCCTGCCGATCTCGCAGGACATGGGCCAGACCGACAAGGTCGTCGAAATCCTGCGCCGCCGCGAACTGGAGCAGATCCAGCCCTGGGTGGACGAGCAGGGCGACCTCGGCTTCCAGTACGGGGGCAACCTGCCGGTCACCATCATGTTCGACAGGCAAGGCAAGGAAGTGTGGCGCTATACCGGCGGCAACGACTGGACCTCGCCCGAGGCGCTCAAGCTGATCGCCGAGGCCAAGTAAGCCGGCGCCTTCTCAAGCTGACGGTTTACGCAGGTGACCCGGTCCAGAGGGAAAAGGCGTCACCTTGCTGGGTCCGGGTTCGATGGGCTAAGCATCGCCGCCATGTACCGGACGGGATGGTGTGTAGGAAAGCGGACCTTCGGCAAGCGCCCCAAAGCTGACGTAGCGCTTTGCCCACCCCTGCCCCCTCCCGCAAGCGGGAGGGGAATGAGAGCGCACCGCTTTGCCCTCCCGCTTGCGGGAGGGCCGGGAGGCTTGAGAGCGAAGCGAACTAGCCGGGACGGGGTGGGCCAGCGCAACGTCCGCTCCTCCCCCCTTTTGCCGTCATTCAAACACCATCGTCATCCCAGCGAAGGCTGGGACCGTTATGACCATGTTGCACCCTTTCAGCAGACCCTTTCCAGCTTCATCCCGGCCTCGCCGAGAGGTTGCGACATGACGAGAGCGGTCCCAGCCTTCGCTGGGATGA
>NZ_BAAILP010000171.1:0-53335 GCF_054589055.1 Novosphingobium sp. 11B
AGCGTAGCGAAGCAATCCAGGGCAGTTCGGCGCCGCTCTGGATTGCTTCGCTGCGCTCGCAATGACGCTTCAAGGTTTAGCTATCGTCAAAGCGTCCGGTCGAGGGTCGGGCTTTGCGCGGCCAGCGGCCCCAGCCTTCGCTGGGATGATGAGGTTTGTTTTGTGATGCTGGCCCTAATTCTTCCTGCGCATGAAAAAGGGCACGCGGGTCGCCCCGCGTGCCCTCTCAATCATGGCCTAGCCCGCCAGCAGGCTTGTCAGCCGTCGCCGGTGACGCCGTCGTCCTCATCCTCGACGCTGCTGACGAGGAGCTTGTCGATCTTGAGCCCGTCCATGTCGATGACTTCGAAACGCCAGCCCTGATCGGTGAAGTGCTCGCCCTCGCGTGGGACCTTGCGCAGTACGTGGAGCACCAGCCCTGCGAGGGTCGCGAAATCACGGTCCTCGGGCAGCGTGATGCCGAGGCGATCGGCCAGCGAATCGGCAGGCATGGCGCCGGAAACCAGCAGCGATCCGTCCTCGCGCTCGGTCACCATGGGCTCGTCGCCCTCGTCCTGGTGCGAGACGAAGTTGCCCGCCAGCGCCGCGAGAACGTCGGAGGGGGTCACCACGCCTTCGAGGTGGCCGTATTCGTCGTGGACCACAGCCATCGACACTTCGGCGGTCTGCAGCTTGCGCAGGGCATCCATGGCGTCGAGCTGGTCGGGGATGACCTCGGCCTTGCGCATCATCGCGCGGACCTCGACCGTCCGGCCCTCGACCAGCGCGGCGAGCACTTCCTTGACCTTGAGGATGCCGACCACGTTGTCTGGTGCGCCTTCGCCCGCCACCACCGGCAGCAGCGAGTGCGGCGAGGCGGCGATCTTGGCGCGCAGCTGGGTCTCGTCGGCGTCGGCGTCGATCCAGTCGATCTGGTTGCGCGGGGTCATCAGTTCGCGCACGGGACGCTCGGCGAGACGCATCACCCCGGTCATCATCGCGCGCTCCTCCTCCTCGATAACGCCGGTGCGGGTGGCCTCGGCGAAGATCATGTGGAGTTCCTCGGCGGTGAGACGCTCGGTATCGCCGCTGCGGATCGAGAACAGGCGCAGGATCAGGCCCGAGGACTTGTCGAGCAGCCAGACGAACGGGCCCATCGCCGTCGCCAGGATGCTCATCGGGCGGGCCATGACCAGCGCAACCGGCTCGGCCATGCGCAGGGCCAGTTGCTTGGGCACCAGTTCGCCGACGACGACGCTGGCGTATGTCGTGGCAATGATCACCAGCGCGAAACCCAGCTCGCCTGCGAAACGGACCGGCACGCCGAGCGTGGCGAGGCGATCGCCGACCGGCTGGCCGAGACTCGCGCCCGAATAAGCGCCCGCGATGATGCCTATGAGGGTGATGCCGATCTGTACCGTCGAGAGGAAGCGGCCCGGGTCGGCTGCCAGTTCCATCGCGGTCAGGGCGGCCCGGCTGCCCTTGTCGGCGGACATCTTGAGGCGCGGCGTGCGCGCGGAGACGATGGCCAGTTCGGACATCGAGAACAGGCCGTTCAGCAGAATCAGCCCGATGATGATGAGGACGTCGGTCCAGGGAAAGGGTGTCACAGTGCTTTCACCGCTAGCAGAGATTGTGCGCCGCGCGAAGAACCCGTGTTGGCCAAACGCCGCATGGCAACGCTTTGCAATGCGTCAGGCAACCTGTCGCGGGCCCGGGAACCGTAGGTAATGCTGTGTGTTGAAGGGCGCACAAGCCATTCGCCGTTCATGTTCACTACCGCACAGATGTCCGGTATAAGGGCACATCAAGAGGAAGGGACACCCAAGAGATGAAAAAATCGCGCCTGATCACTTCGGCCGCCGCGGTCTTCGCGCTGGTTTCGGTTTCCGCCTGCGTCACCGACCCGAACACCGGTGAGCGCAAGGTTTCGCGCACGGCGATCGGCGGTGCCGGCGGCGCGGGCCTCGGTTACCTGCTGGGCAGCGTCATCGGCGGCAAGACCGCGCGCATCGTCGGTGCCGGCATCGGCGGCGTCGCGGGCGGCGTCGTCGGCTACCAGATGGACAAGCAGATCAAGGAACTGAAGGAACAGACCGCCGGTTCGGGCATCGACGTCACCCAGCAGGGCGACGGCATTCTGGTGAACCTGCCGGACGTGACGTTCGCGGTGAATTCCACCGTCGTCAGCCCTTCGTTCCAGACCTCGCTCGACAAGGTCGCGCAGTCGATGGTGCAGTATCCGAACAGCCTCGTCGACGTCTACGGCCACACCGATTCGACCGGCTCGGCCGCCTACAACATGGACCTGTCGAAGCGCCGTGCCGATTCGGTGGCGCGCTACCTGATCAGCCGAGGCGTCTCGTCCTCGCGCATTCAGACGCAGGGCATGGGCATGAACTACCCGGTCGCCGACAACAACACGCCGGAGGGCCGCGCGCTCAACCGCCGTGTCGAGATCAAGATCACGCCGGTCACCACCGACGACGCCAGCTCGGCGAAGTAAGACCTTCCGCAGGAAGCGGGATCGGGGAAGGGGCCGGCGCGGAAAACCGCACCGGCCCCTTCTTCGTAACCACGTGATTTCCATAGAGTAACTTGAAACGCCGCAATATCGGCGTAGTCTGGCCGCGAACAGGGTTCGGGGGGACTTGATGCGTTTCAGGATTGTGGCGGCGGCGCTGGCGGCGTGGCTCTCGGTTACGCCCGCGCAGGCGGCCTGGACCGAGGCGTCGAGCGAACACTTCGTCATCTACGCCAACGATTCCGACAAGGACATCACCCGCTTTGCGCAGCAGCTTGAGCGGTATCACGCGGGGATGGCCTATGTGCTGGGCTCCAAAGTCGCCAAGCCCAGCCCGTCGAACCGGGTCACCGTCTATGTCGTGAAGAACACCCGCGAAGTGCGTGAGCTTCACGGCGGCGACAACAAGTTCGTCGGCGGTTTCTACGTGCCGAGGGCAGGGGGCTCGCTGGCGATCGTGCCCGCCGTGCAGAGCGGCAGCGGGCAAGTGACCTGGTCGATGATCGTGTTGCTGCACGAATATGCCCACCACTTCCTGATTTCCAGCAACGTCTCGGCCATGCCACGCTGGCTGAGCGAAGGGTCGGCGGAGTTTTTCGCCTCGGCCAAGTTCGAGGCGGACGGCGGGCTCTGGCTCGGCCGCCCCGCCAGTCACCGCGCGGGGGAACTGCTTTATGCGCAGGACGTCAAGGCGGCGGACCTGCTCGACCCAACCGATTACGACAAGCGCAAGCACACCAGCTACGACGCCTTCTACGGCAAGAGCTGGCTGCTCTATCATTACCTGACCTTTGGCGGCGATCGCAAAGGCCAGTTCACCCGCTACACCGAGCTGCTTGCCAATGGACGCGGCCAGCGCGCCGCAGCGCTGGAAGCTTTCGGCGACTTCGACAAGCTGGAAAAGGATCTCGATCATTACTTGCGGCAGCGGCGGATGACGGCGCTGACGCTCAAGCCGGAACTGCTGACGATCGGCCCGGTGTCGCTGCGCACGCTCTCGGCGGGGGAGGCGGAGATCATGCCGGTGCGCATCCGCTCGCGGCGCGGCGTGTCGAGCGAGGAAGCCGCGACGCTGCTGGTCGAGGCGCGGGCGATCGCGGCGAAGTATCCCGATGATGCAGCGGTGCTCGCCGCGCTGGCTGAGTGCGAATATGACGCCGGGCACGACAAGGAGGCCGTCGCCGCCGCCGATACCGCGATCAAGCGTGATCCCTCGCAAGTCAACGCCTACGTCCAGAAGGGCTATGCGCTGTTCCGCGAGGCTGAGGACAACAAGGGCGACGACAAGGAGCGCGCTGCCGCGTACAAGACGGCGCGGGCTCCCTTCATCGCGCTCAACCGGCTGGAGAACGACCACCCGCTGCCGCTGATCTACTTCTACCGCAGCTTCGTCGAGCAGGGAGAGCAACCTCCGAAACTCGCGGTCGACGGGCTGATCCGGGCAGTGGAACTGGCGCCCTTCGATCTGGGCCTGCGCATGACGCTCGGTACGACGCTGCTGCGGCTGGGTCGTTCCCCGGAAGCCCGCATCGTGCTGGGGCCGGTGGCGAACAACCCGCACGGCGGTGGCATGAGCACCTTCGCGCACAACCTGATCGAGCGGATGGCGAACGATCCCGCCTGGAAGGGTGAGGATATGGGCGAGGAAATGCCCAAGGACTCCGAGGGTGAGGGCGCCGAAGGGTCCTGAGAGGGTGCCGCAGCCGTTCGGTCAGACCGAATAGCGCCGCGCGCGATCTGCGAGTCGCTCGACCGCGGCAGCATGGATGCCATTCGAGGAAACCAGAACGCCGAATGCGCGGGGATCGCGTTTGTTGTAGTTGAGCGGCTGGCCGAAGGCGTCGGTCACCGAGGCGCCCGCCTCGCGTGCGATCAGTGCGGCAGCGGCGATGTCCCACTCGTAGCCCCAGCGCAGGGTCGCCAGAAGATCGGCGTCTCCGGCTGCGATCATGGCCATGCGCAGGGCGATCGAATTGGGCTGCTCGACAAGGGTGAGGTCGGCGTCCTCGGGAGCCAGCTTGAGGGCGGGTACGCGCGATCCGCCCAGCACCTCGCGTTCGCTTGCGGTGAGCCGGGCGCCGTTCAGCCATGCGCCCTTGCCCGCTTCGGCCGACCAGAACTCGCCGCCGTTGTCGCGGTTACGCACGGGGGCGAAGAGGTAGCCCAGCAATGGCCGCCGCGTGTTCACCAGCGCCACCGAAATCGCCCAGCCCTTGCGACCATGAATGTAGTCTCGGGTGCCGTCGATCGGATCGACCAGCCAGACCAGTTCATGGTCCTGCCGATCCTGCGTGTCGGCCGTCTCTTCCGAAAGCCATCCTGCCGCAGGCAGCAATGCGCGCAGTTCGCGCTTGAGGTAGGCATCGACCGCGAGATCGGCGGTGCAGACCGGGCTTCCCGGCGTCTTTTCCCACGATTCGAGCGCGTGCCCATCGCCCGGCCATCCGGCAAGGGCGATGCGTCCGGCCTCCCGGACGATGGCTTCGAGTCGCTTTCTGTCGATCATCGGGCGCGCTCCCGCATCAATTGCTATTGAGAACTGATATCAAATAAGGTCGATGAAATTCGACGTGGCTATGCATTTGCGCAGGCGCCGGGCCTTTTCAAGGGCGCCGGGATGTGCTTAGGCGGACGCCGAACATATGGCTACGGCGCCTTCCCCGGGAACCTCCAGCAGAAAGCGATTTGAGCGATGAACATTCACGAATATCAGGGCAAGGAACTCCTCGCGAAGTATGGCGTGGGCATTCCCGCCGGCATCGCCGCCCTCACCGTCGAAGAGGCAGTCGCCGCTGCCAAGCAGCTTCCCGGACCGCTCTACGTCGTCAAGGCGCAGATCCACGCAGGCGGCCGCGGCAAGGGCAAGTTCAAGGAACTCCCCGCCGACGCCAAGGGCGGCGTGCGTCTTGCCAAGTCGATCGAGGAAGTCGAGGCTTTCGCCAAGGAAATGCTCGGCAACACCCTCGTCACCATCCAGACCGGTGAAGCAGGCAAGCAGGTCAACCGTCTCTACGTGACCGACGGCGTCGACATCGACAAGGAATACTACCTGTCGATGCTCGTGGACCGCAAGACCGGCCGCGTCGCCATGATCGTGTCGACCGAAGGCGGCATGGACATCGAGGAAGTCGCCCACAACACGCCCGAGAAGATCACCACGATCACCATCGATCCGGCCGAAGGCTTCCAGGCGCACCATGGCCGCGCCGTCGCTTTCGCGCTGAAGCTGTCGGGTGACCTCAACAAGCAGGCCCAGAAGCTCGCCAAGCAGCTCTACACCGCGTTCATCGCGATGGACTGCGACATGGTCGAGATCAACCCGCTGGTCGAATCGAAGGGCGGCGAACTGCTCGTCCTCGACACCAAGATGAGCTTCGATTCGAACGCTCTCGCCCGTCACCCCGACATCTTCGCCCTGCGCGACGAGACCGAGGAAGACCCGGCCGAGATCGAAGCCTCGAAGTACGACTTGGCTTACATCAAGCTCGACGGCGACATCGGCTGCATGGTCAACGGCGCCGGCCTCGCCATGGCGACGATGGACATCATCAAGCTGAACGGCATGTTCCCGGCCAACTTCCTCGACGTCGGCGGCGGCGCCAACAAGGAGAAGGTGACCGCGGCGTTCAAGATCATTCTCGCGGACCCCGCCGTGAAGGGTATCCTCGTGAACATCTTCGGCGGCATCATGAAGTGCGACATCATCGCCGAGGGCATCGTTGCCGCGGCGAAGGAAGTGAACCTGCAGGTTCCGCTCGTCGTCCGCCTCGAAGGCACCAACGTCCAGCAGGGCAAGGACATCCTGGCCAACTCGGGCCTCGCGATCGTCCCCGCCAACGACCTGGGCGATGCCGCCAAGAAGATCGTCGCCGAAGTCCAGGCCGTCGCCTGATCCTTTCGGTGATGCGCATCATGCGCACGATCATATAGCGAATATTGAGACGGCGGGGGTTTCGCGACCCCCGCCGTTTCTGCATGTATGCGTTGCGCGAAGTTTCTCTTTTCCCGTCGCAAGCTCTTAGCGCTTTAGCGAGGCTTGACGTCGAGGCAGAGGAACGCGATAGCTCGCACTAGAATTTAATCGTGCGGTTAAATTTGCCGTCCCAGCAGTGAGAGGACAGATCGCAATGAAGATCATCGTGCCCGTTAAGCGGGTCATCGATTACAACGTGAAGCCGCGGGTCAAGGCCGACGGCACGGGCGTTGACCTTGCCAACGTCAAGATGAGCATGAACCCCTTCGACGAGATCGCCGTCGAGGAAGCCATCCGCCTCAAGGAAGCGGGCAAGGCCGAAGAGATCATCGCCGTCTCGGTCGGACCGGCGAAGGCGCAGGAAACCCTGCGTACCGCGCTCGCCATGGGCGCCGACCGCGCGATCCTGATCGAGACCGACGCCGAAGTCGAACCGCTGGCCGTGGCCAAGATCCTCAAGGCCATCGTGGCCGAAGAGAACCCCGGCCTCGTGATCCTCGGCAAGCAGGCGATCGACGACGATTCGAACCAGACCGGCCAGATGCTCGCCGCGCTGACCGGCCGTCCGCAGGGCACCTTCGCCTCGAAGGTCGATGTTGCCGGCGACTCGGTCTCCGTGACCCGCGAAGTCGATGGCGGGCTCGAGACGGTGAAGCTTGCGCTTCCCGCCATCGTCACCACCGACCTGCGCCTCAACGAGCCGCGCTACGCTTCGCTGCCCAACATCATGAAGGCGAAGAAGAAGCAGCTCGATGTGAAGTCGCCTGCCGACTACGGCGTCGACATCGCGCCGCGTCTCAAGACCCTCAAGGTCTCAGAGCCGCCCGTGCGTTCGGCCGGCATCAAGGTTGCCGACGTCGACGGCCTCGTCGCCAAGCTCAAGGAACTGGGAGTCGCATAATGAAGACGCTCGTTTGGGTCGAACACGACAACGCCTCCGTCAAGGACGCTACCCTCTCCGCCGTCACCGCTGCTGCCAAGCTGGGTGAAGTCCACCTCCTCGTCGCCGGTTCCGGCGCGCGCGCCGTGGCTGACGCCGCCGCGCAGATCGCCGGCGTGGGCAAGGTCCACTTCGCCGACGACGCGGCCTACGAGCACGCGCTGGCCGAGAACATCGCGCCGCTGATCGTGGACCTGATGGGTCACCACGACGCCTTCGTCGCGCCGGCCACCACCACCGGCAAGAACGTCGCCCCGCGCGTTGCCGCGCTGCTCGACGTTGCGCAGATCTCGGACATCCTCTCGGTCGAGGGCGAGAAGACCTTCACCCGTCCGATCTACGCGGGCAACGCCATCGCCACCGTCGAATCGAGCGATCCGAAGCTCGTCATCACCGTGCGCGGCACCGCCTTCGCCAAGGCCGAGGCCACTGGCGGCTCGGGCGTGGTCGAGGACGTGACGGGCGCCGGTGATGCGGGCCTCTCCAGCTTCGTGGGCGCGGAAATCGCCAAGTCGGAGCGTCCGGAGCTGACCAGCGCCAAGATCATTGTCTCGGGTGGCCGCGCGCTGAAGGACTCGGAGACCTTCGAGGCCACGATCATGCCGCTCGCCGACAAGCTGGGCGCCGCCGTCGGCGCTTCGCGCGCTGCGGTCGATGCGGGCTATGTGCCCAACGACTACCAGGTCGGCCAGACTGGCAAGATCGTGGCACCGGAAGTCTACATCGCGGTCGGTATCTCGGGCGCGATCCAGCACCTTGCGGGCATGAAGGACTCCAAGACCATCATCGCCATCAACAAGGACGAGGATGCCCCGATCTTCCAGGTGGCCGACGTGGGCCTCGTGGCGGACCTGTTCAGCGCGGTGCCGGAGCTTACCGGCAAGCTTTGAAATCTGAAAATTCCCGTCTGTCACAAATGCTTAACCCCCGGATGCAAATCCGGGGGTTATTTGCTGGGTATCGTGTGGATGTCAGTGCCTACACGATGTGCATGGTCGGGGGACGTTGCAATCATGAGGCATCGGAATTTTTGGGCTCTTCTTGCGATGCTCTGCGGGTTGACCGTCGGAACCTGCTGCCACGCCAAACCCAAAATCACGATGTTGCCCGCGATTTCGCAATGGTTGGTAGATTACCAGAAGACGAGTTGCGTCATGGTTCGACGCTTCGGTACCAGTAAAAGACCGGTTTTGCTGAGCATGAGGACATACGGCCCCGGTCGCGATTTCGAAGTTACCGTTGCAGGCGAGATCGCTGCACGGCTGCAGCAGGCGCCGCAATTCGGAATCGCCTATGGCCTCCACGAGCTTTCGTTTCCCAGTCTGCATCACAACGCACGCGCGGGCGCATACGGTCCCGCGGTTCTGTTTTCGAGTGCATTGGCTACCAAGAAGCACCGGCAGGTGGGGGGCTTCGCAGCCGAGCCGATGCCGGATTCTGATTTCGAGGCCACGGTCGATCGGATCAGTCTGGCGACGTCGCATCAGACATTCGTTCTCGACACCGGCAGTGTTCTTCCGGTGCTTTCCGCGCTGCGGACTTGCACCGACGCGCTGGTGCGGAGTTGGGGCCTTGACCCAGCCGAGCAGGCCGAGCTTACGTGTCGCCCTAAAGTGGCGGACAAAAAAATGGATATCCGAGATACTCAAGGATTTCCCGTCTGAACTCGAATATCAGGGCAAGGATGGACGCCTGAACTTGCGCGTCATGGTGGACAAGGCCGGACAACCGACGCAGTGCGAAACGGTAAACGCCTTCAGGAACGCCAAATTCAATACTAAAGTTTGCGAAATAGTAATCGGCAAGGCCAGATTCGAGCCCGCGCTTGATAGCAACGGTCAGCCTGTCGCCTCGTTCTTTTCAGGCAGTATCGTATACGTTAACTGACGCCGTACTCAGCGGCCGCCAGGCAAGCGCTCGAACAGCATGAGCATCGTATCGTCGCTGACATCCGCGCCGTAGCGCGCGAAGCCGAGGGCCGCCGCGACGCGTTCCGACGCCGCATTGCCCTCCTCGATCATGCAGGCGATGCGTTTTGGACCATGCGCCCGGTCGAACCAGCCGAGCACGGCCTCCATCACTTCACCCGCCACGCGCTTGCCCCACCAGTCGCGGCGGACGATCCAGCCCGCCTCGGGAACGTCGTCCATGCCGACATCGTGGCCGAAGCCACGCCACGAATGGAAGACACCGCATGCAGCGATGATGCTGTCTGCGCCATGCGGACGCACCATGAAGGTGCCGTAGCCATAGAGCATCCACGACCCCGCATTCCGCATCAGGCGGTCGAACTGCGGCTGCCGTTCGGCTGAAGCAGGGCCGAGGTAGCGGCGGGTTTCCTCGTCGTCGATCAGGGCGCAGAGCTGGGGCAGATCGCTCGCCACCGGGCGCCACAAGTCGAAACGGTCGGTTGTCAGCAGTGGTCCATCGGTCATAGCAGCCGATCGATCGCATGGATGCATAGGCCGAACAAGCCACCCACCAGCGTGCCGTTGATGCGGATGAACTGCAGGTCGCGGCCGACTGCGCCTTCGAGGCGGTTGCTGATCGTGCGGGCGTCCCAGCGCTTCACGGTGCCCGAGACGAGGCCGACGATCTCCTCGCCATAGCGCGCGGTGACGCCCACCAGCGTGCGGCGCGCGAAGCGGTTGATCTGGGCCTGCAGGCGCGGATCGCCCTGCAGTGCGGTGCCCAGTTCGCCGAGCATGGTCGTCAGTTGCCCCGCCAGCGCCGCGTCGGGATTGCGGGCGGCGTCGATCAGCTTGCGGCGCAGGCGTTCCCAGACCGACTGCCACCACTGGCCGACGGCAGGATTGGCGATCAGTTCACGCTTGGCGTTCTCTACCCGCTCTCGCGTTTCCGGATCGTTGACGAGGCGGTCGGCGAGGCTTTCCAGCATCTGCTCGACCTTGAGCTTCAGCGGATGGTCCGGCTGGACGATCATCTCGGCGAGCAGCTTGTAGAGGCCGTCGAGCACCGAATTGGCGATGCGGGTGTCGAGGCCGGTCAGGCGCAGCAGGCTGTGGGCGCGCTCGCGGATCATGGCGCGTACCATCTCCTCGTTCGCCTCCAGAGCCTCGCCCACCCAGCGCACCGAGCCTTCGACGAGCGGCAGGTGGCGGCGGTCGGCGATCATCGCGCTCAGCATCTGGCCGAGCAGGGGGGCGACTTCCACCCGCTCCAACTGGCGTGCGAGCCCGGACCGGACCTGGTTGCCGAGCCGTTCGGGATCGAGCGATTCGAGCACGTCGGCGATCAGGTTCGCCGCGCCCGCGCGGATGCGCGATTGGCCGCCGCGTCCCGGGTCAGCAAGGAAAGTGCCGGCGGCGGCCGCGAAGTTGAAGGCGTTCACGCGCCGCGCGACGACTTGCGGGGTGAGGAAGTTGTTGCGCAGGAACGTCGCCATCGAATCGGCGATGCGGTCCTTGTTCTCCGGAATGATCGCCGTGTGCGGGATCGGCAGGCCGAGTGGACGGCGGAACAGCGCGGTTACCGCGAACCAGTCCGCGAGGCCGCCGACCATCGCCGCCTCGGTGAAGGCGATGGCGTACCCCCATGCCGGGTGCGTGCCTGCAACCTTGTGGAGCACGACGAAGGCGACACCCATCGCCAGCAGCAGCCCGGTCGCGAACAGGCGCATCCGGCGGCCTCGATCAATGCCGATGCCCGTCAGCGGTATACCGGCATTCCGGCGGCCCAATGGCAGCAAGCTGGCCCCTTCCTTACTCGGCCGGGTGCGCGTGAGTGGGCGTCCCGGCGTGGTGCTGATCGGGGTCGTAGGTCAGCAGCGACTTGCGCAGCTTCGGCCCGACCCGCTTCTCGAAACCATCGGCGAGGCTGAAGGCTGCAGGCACGATCACCAGCGTGAGCAGGGTGGAGAGCAGGAGCCCGCCGATCACCGTCACGCCCATCGGCGCACGGAATGCGCCGTCGCCCGAGATCGACAGCGCGGTCGGCACCATGCCCGCGGTCATCGCCACGGTGGTCATGACGATCGGCTGCGCGCGCTTGTGCCCGGCGTCCATGATGGCGGTGAGCTTGTCGACGCCCTTGCTCATCTCCTCGATCGCGAAGTCGATCAGCAGGATGGAGTTCTTGGCGACGATGCCCAGCAGCATCAGGATGCCGATGTAGACCGGCATCGAGATGGGCTGCCCGGCGACGGTCAGCGCCAGCATGCCGCCCAGCGGCGCCAGCAGTAGCGAGGCCATGTTCACCAGCGGCGAGACGAAGCGCTTGTAGAGCAGCACCAGCACCGCGAAGACCAGGAAGATGCCCGAGATGACGGCGGTGACGAAGTTGGTGATCATCTCCGCCTGCCACTTGTCCTCGCCGACGGGGGCGTTGGAGACGCCCATCGGCAGGTTCTTCATGATCGGCAGGTTCTGGATCTGCGTCATGATCGGCCCCTTGACCTGCCCTTCGCCGAGGTCGGCGCCGACGAAGATACGGCGCGACTGGTTGTAGCGCTGGATCTGCGTGGGGCCGGCGCCGAAGCGGATTTCCGCGACGCGCTTCAGGGGCACGGTGCCACCGCTGACGGTGGAGACCGGCAGGTTCTCGATCGTCGAGAAATCGCGGCGCGAGGTGCGGTCGAGGATCACGCGGATTGGCACCTGGCGGTCGCTCAGCGAGAACTTAGCGGCATTCTGGTCGATCTCGCCCAGCGTTGCGATGCGGATCGTCTGGCTGAGAGCGGACGTCGTAACGCCAAGCTGCGCGGCAAGGTCGGGGCGCGGCACGATCAGCAGTTCGGGGCGCTGCAGGTCGGCGGCGATGCGCGGGGCAACGACGCCGGGGATCGCGCGCATCTGCTCCACGAGGGTCTGCGCGGTCTTGTTGAGCAGTTCGGAATCGCTGCCCGACAGCATGATCGACAAGTCGCGGCCCGAACCGAACCCGCCCGACTGCGAGGCGAAGCTGACGCGCGCATCGGCGACGTCCTGCAGTTGCGGGGCCATGCGGCGCTCGAATTCGATGCTGGTCGCCTCGCGCTCCTTGGCGGGCTTGAGGGCGATGTAGAGCGTGCCGGAACCTTCGCCCGCGAACTGCAGCACGCGCTCGACCTCGGGCTGCTTTTCAAGCAGGCGCGAGACGCGGCCGCCGATTAACTCGGACTGTTCGAGCGTAGTGCCGGGCACCAGTTCGATCTTGACCTCGCTGGTGTCGTTGTTGGTGCTGGGCTGGAACTGCTGCGGCAGGCCCGCGAGCAGCGCGAACGTGACGACGAGGGCGTAGACCGATGCGCAGAAGGCATAGAAGCGGTGGTCGTGCATGCGCGCGATCACGCGGTCGGTGTAATAGCGATACCAGCGCCCAAGCGCCCCCATCGCGCTCGCCAGCAGCCGGAACAGTTTGCCCAGCAGCCAGATCGCCACGGGAATGGCGAGCGGGGAGAGGATTGCGGCGATCACGAAGGCGGCGCCCTTGAGGCCGATCTTGGTGATGCCGGTCTGCAGGGTCGTGAACAGCAGTCCGGATGCGGCGAGCCCGGCGGCGATCAGCAGGATGAACGCGATCGTGGCAACTACGGCGTAGGCGGGGTGGAAGGGCTGGCGCACCAGCGCGGCCTTGCGGCGATGCGCCTCGGTGCTGTCGAGCGTCCACGCGAGGATCTTCATGTAGACGTCCATCGCCTTGCCGCCGCCGTGCTCGGCATGGCCGTGCGCCTTGAGGAAGTAGGCCGCGACCATCGGCGTGATCACGCGCGCAACCGCAAGGCTCATCAGCACCGCGACCACGACGGTCAGGCCGAACGCCTTGAAGAACTGCCCCGGAATGCCCGGCATCAGGCCTACCGGCAGGAACACCGCGACGATCGAGAAGGTGGTCGCGACGACCGCGAGGCCGATCTCGTCGGCGGCGTCGATCGAGGCCTGGTAGGCGCTCTTGCCCATGCGCATGTGGCGCACGATGTTCTCGATCTCGACGATGGCGTCGTCGACCAGCACACCCGCGACAAGGCTGAGCGCGAGGAGCGAGAGGAAGTTCAGCGTGAAGCCCAGCAGGTCCATGAACCAGAAGGTCGGGATCGCCGAAAGCGGGATCGCCAGCGCCGAGATCATCGTCGCGCGCCAGTCGCGCAGGAACAGGAAGACGATGACGATGGCCAGCACCGCGCCTTCGACCAGCGCCTCCATCGAGGAGGTGTACTGGCCGCGCGTGTAGTCCACCTGCGAGAACAGGCGGGTCAGGTGGATGTCGGGGTGGGACTTCTGGATTTCCTTCAGCTTCTCCATCGCCGCGTCGTAGACGGCGACGTCGGAGGCGCCGCGCGCGCGCTCGAACCCGAAAGTGACGACTTCGCGGCCGTTGACGCGGGCGATGTCGGTCTGCTCGGAGAAGCCGTCATGGACGCTGGCGACGTCGGTGAGCTTCACCGAACGACCGTTGCCGAGGTTGATGCGCTTCTGCGAGAGGTCGTAGGCGGTCTGGGCATTGCCCAGCACGCGCACGGACTGGCGCGATCCGGCGATCTCCGCCTGACCGCCCGCGGCATCGACGTTGACCTGCCGCAGCACGTTGTTGAGCGCCTCGGCGCTGACGCCCAGCGCCTGCATGCGCTGGGGATCGACGACGACGCGGATCTCGCGGTTGACGCCGCCGTCGCGGCTGACGGTCGCCATGCCCTCTACCCCGAGCAGAGTCTTGGCGATGGTGTCGTCGACGAACCAGCTGAGTTGCTCGATCGTCATGTCGTCGGCGCGCACCGCGAAGTAGGCGAGCGAGCCGCCGCCGCCGGACTCGATCTTTTGGACCTGCGGTTCGAGAATGCCGTCGGGCAACTGGCCGCGTACCTGGTCGACCGCGTTCTTCACCTGCTGGGTCGCGACATCGACGTTGGTGCCGACGGAGAAGAACACCAGTGTGGTCGAGCGGCCTTCCGAGGCGGTTGACTGGATTTCCTCGACACCAGGGATCGAACGGACCGAGCCTTCGACGATCTGGGTGATCTGCGTCTCGATCTCGGTCGGGGCGGCGCCGGGCTGCGAGACGCCGATGTGGACGCCCGGAAACTCGACGTCCGGCATGTTGTTCACGTCCATTCGGTTGAACGAGACGATGCCGGCGATCATCAGGCCGATGAAGAAGACGATCGGGATGATCGGATTGCGGATCGACCAGGCCGAGATGTTGCGCATGGGTTCGGCTCGCCCGTTACTTGCCGGAAACTGGGGTCGCAGCGGCGGGGCGCGGCTTGACCTTGTCCCCGTCGTTGAGGAAGCCGCCCGCGCGCATCACGATCTTCTCGTCGCCATTGAGGCCCGAGGTGACGGTGATGCCCGTCGCGGTGACGAGGCCGGTCTTCACCGCCTGCCGGTGGACGCGATCGTCCTTGCCGACGACATAGACGAACGCGCCCTTGGCATCGTTCTGGATCGCGGATTCGGGCAGCATCGGTGCGACGACCGTGCCGCTTTCGATCACGGCGGTGGCGAAGCCGCCCGGACGCAGCGCCGGGTCGTACTTGAGCGCGATGCGCGCGGTGCCCTGGCGGGTGGTGTTGTCGATGGTGGGCGCGAGCTGCCAGACCTGCCCGGTGAAGCTCCTGCCCGAGCCGACCGGCGTGACGTTGGCGGTGACGCCGACGTGCAGCTTGGCAAGGTCGTCCTCCGAGAGCAGCGCCAGCAGTTCCATCTCGCCGTCGCGGGCAAGGTTGAACAGCACGCCGCTGCCGCCGCTCACCACCTGGCCGACCTCGACGTTGCGTGCGAGCACGAGGCCCGAGGCGGGGGCGACGATGTTGAGCCGCGCATTCTGCGCCTGCAACTGGCCGAGCGTGGCGCGGGCCACGCCGACGCGGGCAGCCGCGGCATCGCGGGTCGCGGTCAGCTGGTCGATGTCGGCCTTGGAGATGAAGCCGCGATCGACGAGCTTGAGGCCGCGATCGAGGTTGGCCTGTGCGAGCCGGGCATCGGCCTCTGCCACGCGGACCTGCGCGGACTGGCTGGCGGCGGACTGGACCTGCACCGAACGGTCGATCACCGCGAGGACCTGGCCCTTTTCGACCCAGTCGCCCGCATCGACGCGCACTTCGCGCACTTCGCCGCCTTCGCCGACCGAACCCACCGGCATCGCGCGGCGTGCAGCGAGCGATCCGGTGCCGGTGATTTCCCCGGCAACGCTGGAGCGGCCCGGCACGACGACCGAGACGACGGGAACCTGCGTGGTATCTGCACCGGCGGCATCGGCCGCGTCGCCCTTGTGGAGCACGAACCACAGCGCGGCCGCCAGCAGCACGACGGTGACGATGACGAGCACGATCACCCGGCGCGAGCGACGGTCCAGGGCATCGTCCCTGTCGAGCGAGGTGCCCGTCGCGTCGAAGACGTGAGGTTCGTCTGCCTGCCCGCCGACCTGAGAGGGGCCGGCTTCAATCTTGCCATCGTAGTTCATCTGTTCACCGCACGCATGCACGCGCCCCCGGGCGGCGTGCTCTCCCGCCGCATCGTCCGCCCTTGTGCCTGTATTCAGGCGGGGCTGCCGATATGGCTTAAACCGCTGGATTCATATACTCGCGGGAACAGGGTGGCAACGCGAACCGGGTTTCACGTCGACAGGCATCGACGAACGACTTCATTGCGCCAGTCTGGCCAGGTAAATGCGTTTTATTGCGTCGGAACGTGAAAAGGCGACCGTGAAGATGCTCCACGGCCGCCTTTGGACTTGGTTGACGAAGTTAGAGAGTGCTCAGAACTTCTGCTGGCGCTCGTAGAGATCGCGATAGTGTTGGATTCGTGTCACACGCAGGCCCTGCATGCCCGAACGATCGACGGCGCGCTGCCACGAGGCGAATTCCTCGAGCGTGAGGCAATAGCGCTCGCAGACTTCGTCGATCGTCAGCAGGCCGCCGTTGACGGCGGCGACGACTTCGGCCTTGCGGCGCACGACCCAGCGCGTGGTGTTTGGGGGGGGGAGGTCGGCAACCGTCAGCGGCTCGCCGAGCGGGCCGATCACCTGTGCCGGACGGATTTTCTGGTTCTCGATCATCTTTACCCTCGTTCGCCGCTATCGTTCACATCGGCGACTGGAGAATCCTTGCCTCCAACGGGCTTGCCATTGCTTGAAGCATCAAGGTTAACGTTTCTTGAGCATTCTTCGTAAGCATTAAGAGCCGAGGCGGCGCACCCGTCGAAGCTGCCGCGCAGCCGAAGCCGCGTGGCTGCCGCGTCCTCTCCCAGCACACCGAGCCGGTCGTGCGTGGCGAAGAGGCGGGAGCGCAGCGCCTGCCAGTCGATCATTGCGGGATCGGCGGGGAGGTGCCCTTCGGAAAGCCCGTCGCAGCCCGGAACCGCAGGTATCCCTGCGGTGCGACCCGGAGCGTCCCCTGTATCGGGGGTCATGTGATGTGGTGCGACGTTCATGATGCAGGCCCTATAACCCGCAGGTGGTCAAGGGATCGTAAAAGCCGTTTTTACCCTTTCTTCACGATGGGAAAGGGGGCGAAAAAGGCGGAGGATAGGAATCCGGCGCGCTTGGCTGTATGTGCGCCCCCACCATGACCGCGTTTTCCGATCTTCTTTCCGGGCTCGACCCCGCCGAACTGTTCCAACTTGCCGAGCCTGTGTCCGCCCGCCGCATCGTCGTGGCCATGTCAGGGGGCGTGGACAGTTCGGTCGTCGCCGCTCTTGCCGCCGCGAGCGGGGCGGAAGTCATCGGCGTAACCCTTCAACTCTACGACTACGGCGCCGCGACCGGCCGCAAGGGCGCGTGCTGCGCCGGCGACGACATCCGCGACGCGCGCGCGGTCGCCGACCGCCTAGGCATCGCCCACTACGTCTTCGATCACGAGAGCGCCTTCCGCGAGGAAGTGGTCGAGCGCTTCGCCGACGACTACCTCGCCGGGCGCACGCCGATCCCCTGCATTCGCTGCAACATGGGACCGAAGTTCACCGACCTGCTGACGATGGCGCGCGAACTGGGGGCGGACTGCCTCGCCACCGGCCACTACGTGCGCCGGGTGATGGGCGCGGCGGGTTCGGAACTGCACCGCGCCCTCGATCCGGCGCGCGACCAGAGCTACTTCCTTTACGGCACCACCGAGAAGCAGCTGGATTTCCTGCGCTTTCCTCTCGGCGGCCTGCCCAAGACCGAGACGCGCCGTCTGGCCGAAGCGGCGGGCCTGCGCGTCGCCGCCAAGCCCGACAGCCAGGACATCTGCTTCGTGCCCGATGGCGACTACGCCAAGATCGTCCGCGCGGTCCGTCCCGAGGGCGAGGCACCGGGCGAGATCGTCCATGCCGAGACCGGCGCGGTGCTCGGCAGCCATCGCGGCGTCATCCACTACACCGTGGGCCAGCGCCGGGGCCTCGAGATCGGCGGCCAGCCCGAGCCGCTCTACGTCACCGGCATAGAGGCGGAAACCCGGCAGGTCCGCGTCGGCCCGCGCCGCCTGCTGGCGACCGCCTCGGCACGGCTGGTGGAGACCAATCGCATCGGCCCGATTCCCGATGCACCGCTGACCGCCAAGGTCCGCTCGCTGGCCAAGCCGGTGCCGATCGTGCTCGACGGCCCGCTGGGCGAGGGCGCGGACACGACGATCCGCTTCGCTGCGCCCGAATACGGCGTAGCGCCGGGTCAGGCGGCGGTTATCTATGCCGGGGAGCGGGTGATCGGCGGCGGCTGGATCGATTCTACCGAGAGTGCGGCGTAAAGGCCCCCCGCTGCGAGTAGGCGATAAATCGCCAACTCTCGCGGCCTCCCTCCTTCGACAAGCTCAGGATGAGCGGGAGCGTGAAACGCTGCGCTCTCATTCCCCTCCCGCTTGCGGGAGGGGGCAGGGGTGGGCAAACCCCCTCAGTCCTGCCACGGCTCCAACCGGCACCCGCGCGCGGGATCGAAATCCGCGCTCTGCTTCGCCAGCAGCGGCACCGAGGCCCTGACCGTGCGCGTATCGGCGTCCTCCGACAGCGATACCCAGCGCCCGGCGCCCGCGAGTCCCGCCACCTTGAGATCGCCCTCGCACAAGTCCATCGGCCGCTGCGATACGAACCGGCAGACGCAGCCGATCCGTGCGCCATAGGCGGCGCCGACCAGCGCTTCCTCACGCAAGCCGCGCCACATCCAGCCGAGCCCCAGTACGGCGGCCAGCAGCACGAGCAGGATCACGTTGCGCTTCCACCGCGAGGGCTGCCGCGTCGGGTAGGCCCCGCCTGCGGCCTTGTCCCCCGGTCCGGGTTGCCCGGATGTTGCCATTCTCAAACGCCTCGCACATGACCGGCGCGCCATGTCGGTGCGCCGTCCCCCCCTTATCGCCGCGATGCTGATGCTGCCAGCCCTGTGGGGCTGCGGCTCCGGCGCGCCCGAAGGACCGCCGCCGCCGAGCACCGAATCGCTCGCCGCGATCAAGGATGCTGGCGGCGCCCCGCGCGAATCGCTGGGGCGGACCATCGACCGCCTGTTCGACGACGAGGCGGTGGGCAAAACCGACGCCCTCGTCATTCTCAAGCGCGGCTCGGTCGTGGTCGAGCGCTACGGCGAGGGCGTTAAGCCCGATTCGCGCCTTCCCGGCTGGTCGGCTGGCCAGTGCGTGACCGCGCTGATGATCGGCCAACTGGTCAGCGACGGCCGCCTGCGCCTCAACGAATCGGCGCCTGTGCCTGAATGGCAGCGCCCGGGTGACCCACGCGGCGTCATCACCTTGCGCCAGCTCCTGCAGATGCGCTCGGGCCTGCGCCACGTTGAGACGACCAGCGCCGGAACCGGCCGAATCGAGGACGAATCGGACCGCATGCGCATGCTGTTCCTCGATGGCCGCGACGACATGGCCTCCTATGCCGAGGCGCAGCCGCTCGAGGCCCCGGCGGGCAAGATCTTCGTGCATTCCTCGGCCAGCGCGGTGATCCTTTCGGACCTCGCCGCACGCGTACTCTCGCCCGATCACGATGCGCTGCGGCGGCGGGCGGCGGTGAGCGACTACTTACGCAACCGCGTGCTGCAGCCGATCGGGCTGGGCTCGGCGATCGTCGGGTACGACCGGGCGGGTACGATGATCGGCTCGGGCATGATCGCCATGACCGCGCGCGACTGGGGCAATCTGGGCGAGTTCATCCGCCACACCGGCTCGGTCGGCGGCGCGCAGATCCTGCCGCGCCGCTGGATGCAGTTCATGCTGGAACCAAGCCCGCGCGAGCCGGGCTATGGTGCCGGCGTGTGGCTCAATCGCGGGGAGGCGAGCGACGGCGCCCGCCTTTGGCCCGGTGCGGCGGAGAAGGACGTCTTCGCGTGCCTGGGGGACTATGGGCAGTTCGTGATCGGCTCGCCCGGGCAATTGCTGACGGTCGTGCGCATCGGCCACAGCGACCCGGCGCAAGCGCGCGAGGTGCATGACCGGCTGGGCGCGTTGCTGGCACTGTTTCCGAAGAATTGAGGTGCGGGCGGGGTGCCCACCCCGCTGCGACTAAGGCCTGCGGCCTAAATCTCGCTGGCCCTCCCGCTTGCGGGAGGGGAAAGAGCGTCAGCCCTCCCGTTTGCGGGAGGGCCGGGAGGCTTGAGAGCGAAGCGAACTAGCCGGACGGGGTGGGGCCTGAAGGCCTCAGACCGTGAAACTCTCGCCGCAGCCGCACGCGCCCTTGGCATTCGGATTGTTGAACACGAACCCGGCGGTGAAATCGTCCTCCACCCAGTCCATCGTGCTACCCACGAGGTACAGCACCGAGGCGCCGTCGATGTAGAACAGGCCGCCGGGGGTCTCGATCTTCTCGTCGAACTTAGCTTCCTCGGTCACGTAGTCGACCGAGTAGGCGAGGCCCGAGCAGCCCCGGCGCGGGGTGGACAGCTTCACGCCGATCGCGCCTTCAGGGGCCTCGCCCATCAGCTTGGCGATGCGGGTTTCCGCGTTCGGCGTCAGGATGACGGCGGCGGGGCGGGCAGGGCGGGTCTTGGTGGTGGTGTCGGTCATGAGAGCCTCTTCTGCCAGAACAGCGCGTGTCCGGTTTCGGGGTCGAGCTGGTAGTCGCCGTAGCCCAGCGATGCGTAGAGTTCCTTGGCGCGCTGGTTCCCGCTCAGCACTTCGAGCGTGATCTTGCAGGCGCCGCGCGTACGGGCCTCGACCTCGATCGCGGCGAACAGGGCGCGGGCGATGCCCTTGCCGCGATGGCCGGGGGCGACGGCGATGTCGTGGATGTTGACCAAAGGGCGCGCCGCGAAGGTCGAGAAGCCGGTGAAGCAGTTGGCGATGCCCACGGCCTCACCGTCTAGCCGCGCGAGCAGCACGAAGGCGCCGGGCACTTGCGCCAGAGCCGGCACCAGCCGTTCGCGCACGTCGTCGGAAAGCGGTTCGCCACCACCCATCGGATCGCGCGCATAGACGTCGAGCATCGCCACGATCGCCGCCGCGTCGGCAGGATCGGCGAAGTCGGCGCGCGTGATCACAAGGTCAGGGGCGAGGGTATCGCTCACAGCATTCCCAGTTCCAGCTTGGCCTCGTCGGTCATCTTGGCCATGTCCCACGGCGGATCCCAGACGAGGTTCACTTCGCAGTCGCGCACGCCGGGTACGGCGGAAACGCGCAGTTCCACTTCGCCCGGCATCGATTCGGCAACCGGGCAGTGCGGGGTGGTGAGCGTCATGATGACCTGCACCGAGGCTTCAGGCGAAACCTCGACGCCGTAGATCAGTCCGAGGTCGTAGATGTTCACCGGGATCTCGGGGTCGAAGATCTCCTTCAGCGCATCGATCACGCCGTCGTAGATCGCACCGCCCGGGTCGGCCGGATCGATGGCCTGTGGCTTTTCGGCGAGGAACCCGTCGAGATAGTCGCGCTTGCGTTCCTCGGGCGGGGGCACGGCATCGTCCACGCGCGCACGCGGGGCGGGGGGAGCCGCATCGACTTCCTCTACGCTGAATGCAGGCTTCTGGTCACTCATCCGAAAATTCTCCTGGTGCGCTCGATCCCTTTCAGGAGCGCCTCGATATCGCTTTCATCGCTGTAGAGACCGAAGCTGGCCCGCGCCGTCGCGGGGACGCCAAGGTGTTCCATCAGCGGCTGGGCACAGTGGTGCCCGGCGCGGATCGCCACGCCTTCTTCGTCCAATATGGTGCCGAGGTCGTGCGGATGCACCCCGTCGAGCGCAAAACTGACGATGCCGAGCGAATCGTCCGGCCCGAACAGCGTCACATCGTTACGCTTGCGCAGTTCGCTGCGCAGCAGGACAGCAAGATCGCGCTCGTGCTTTTCGGCGCGGTTCAGGCCGATGGCGGCAAGCCAGTCCATCGCGGCGGCCATGCCGATGGCCTCGACGATGTTGGGTGTGCCCGCCTCGAACCGCTGCGGCGCGGGGGCGTAAGTGGTCTTCTCGAAGGTGACCTTGTCGATCATCGAGCCGCCGCCCTGCCAGGGCTGCATGCCGTCGAGAATCTCCTTGCGCGCCCAGAGCACGCCGATCCCGGTCGGGCCATAGAGCTTGTGCGCAGAGAAGGCGTAGAAGTCGCAGTCGAACGCCTTGACGTCGAGCGCGAGGCGAGGCGCGGCCTGGCAGCCGTCGATCAGCAGCTTCGCGCCGACCGCATGCGCCAGCTTCGCGGCGTGTTCCACGTGGAGCACCGAGCCCAGCACGTTCGACACGTGGGCGCAGGCGACCAGCTTGTGCGCGGGCGTCAGGATGCGCTCGGCGGCTTCGAGATCGATCCGTCCTTCGGCGTCGAGCGGGCAGACGTCGATCTCCACGCCGTTGCGCAGCAGCTGCCAGGGCACGATGTTGGAGTGGTGCTCCAGCATCGAGAGCAGGATGCGGTCGCCCGCCTTGAGATTGGCGGCGGCCCAGCTCTGCGCGACGAGGTTGATCGATTCGGTCGCGCCGCGCGTGAAGACGATCTCGTCTTCCTCGGCGTTCAGGAACGCGGCGGTGCGGCGGCGGGCCGCCTCGAACGCCAGCGTCATGTCGGCCGAGCGTGCGTAGACGCCGCGATGCACGGTCGCATAGTCGCGGCCCATCGCGGCGACGGTGGCGTCGATCACCGCTTGCGGCTTCTGCGCGGTGGCGGCGGTGTCGAGGTAGTGCCAGTCACCCGCCAGACCCGGGAACTGGCTCTTGAGCGCGAGTTCTGCGGTGTCGAGCCTCACAGGATCGCCTCCAGACGGGCGATCGCCGCTGCGCTCAGTTCCTCTTCGCCCGCCGCGCCGGTGAAGGCTTCAGCGATGAAGGCCTGCAGCATCAGGCGCTTGGCCTGCGGCGGGGTGAGGCCACGGCTCATCAGGTAGAACAGGCCCTGCGCGTCGAGTTCGCCCACCGCGCAGCCATGCGCGGCCTTGACGTCGTCGGCGTAGATTTCCAGTTCCGGGCGCGCATTGGCGGTCGCCGTACGCTCCAGCAGCATGGCGCGCACCGACTGCTCGGCATCGGTGCCGTCGGCGCCGCGCTCCACCGCGATGCGGCCGAGGTAGGTGCCGACCGACTTGCCTGCCAGCACCGTCCGCACGATCTGCTCGGAGGTGGCGTTGAGGCCCGCGTGGGTCACTTCGGTGACGATTTCCAGCGTCTCCTCAGCCGTAGCCAGCTGCGCCGCGCCCAGCGTGAAGTCGGCGCCTTCGGCCAGCCGTACGTCCACCGCGATGCGGCCATAGGCCGGCCCGGCGGTCAGCACGCGAAGATCGAACTTCGCGCCCTTGCCGAGCGTGATGGCGATGTGGCGGGCGACGGCTCCGGCACCGGTCTCGACGATCTGAAGCGTCTGCTCCGCGCCTTCGGCGACCACGATCTCCTCGGTCACGATCGGCCAGACAGTGCCCAGCGCCGCGATGTCGGAGTAGCGGAAGTCCTCGTGCCTGCGGGTGGGGAGGGCCAGTTCGACGTTCATGCCGCCTCCTGCACCACCGCCTCGTAGCCCTCTTCCTCAAGGCGCAGGGCGAGGTCGGGGCCGCCCGACTTGACGATGCGCCCGGCGGCGAGGACGTGGACGAAGTCCGGCTTCACGTAGTCCAGCAGGCGCTGGTAGTGGGTGATCAGCAGCACGGCCTTGTCGGGCGCGCGCATGATCGCATTGATGCCTTCGCCGCAGATGCGCAGCGCGTCGATGTCGAGGCCGGAGTCGGTCTCGTCGAGGATCGCCAGCTTCGGGTTCAGGATGCCCATCTGCACCATCTCGGCGCGCTTCTTCTCACCGCCTGAGAAGCCGACGTTCACAGGGCGCTTGAGCATGTCCATGTCCATGCGCAGCAGGCCCGCCTTTTCCTTGGCGAGCTTGAGGAATTCGCCGCCCGAAAGCGGTTCTTCGCCGCGCCCCTTGCGCTGGGCGTTGGCCGCCTCGCGCAGGAACTGGACGAAGGAGACGCCGGGAATCTCGACCGGGTACTGGAAGCCCAGGAACAGGCCGGCGGCAGCGCGCTCGTGCGGTTCGAGTTCGAGCAGGTCCTGGCCTGCGAAATCCACCGAACCACCGGTCACTTCATAGCCCGGACGGCCGCCCAGCGTGTAGCCCAGCGTCGACTTGCCCGCGCCGTTGGGGCCCATGATCGCGTGGATCTCGCCGGGATTGATGGTGAGCGACAGACCCTTGAGGATCGGCTTGTCGGCGACGTTTGCTGTCAGGTTATCGATCTTGAGCATGGCTTATCCTTCGTCGCTCACGAACGTCCCTGCCGGACGCGAGCCAGCCTTCTTGCGCGCGGAGCGCTTGTCGAAGGGCACGTTGAGTTCGGTGTTGATTTCGCGGACCACGGTATCGACCTGGCCGAGCACTTCCTCTTCCGAGAAGCGCAGCACGCGGATGCCGACTTCGGTGAGCTTGCGGTCCTGCAGTTCGTTGACGTCGGGATTGGAATCCTCGGCGCTCAGCTGGATCACGATCCAGCGCGAGGGGCAGGCGAAATCGACGATCGCCGAGCCGACGATCGACTGCCGCGTGAACTTCACCCCGCCCAGCTGCGAGCCGGACAGCTTCGCCCACAGCGCCTTCTGCGCCTCGCTGGGGTTGCGGCGCTGGTCCTTGGCGCGCTCCTTCAGCGTTTCGAGGCGCGTGCCGGTGACGGCGAAGCTGGCCTTGGCGTCTGCCTTCGGCCCGTTGGAGGCGAGGCTGATGCCCAAAGTCTTGCGGGCGGCGGTCATGGTTTCTGGTCCTTCGTTATTCATGTCGGGGGAGGGGGGTCAGCCCACGCTCCCCTCAAGGCTGATGCCCAGCAGCTTCTGCGCTTCCACCGCGAATTCCATCGGCAGCTGCTGCAGCACTTCCTTGGCGAAGCCGTTGACGATCAGTGCCACCGCCTGTTCGGTGTCGAGGCCGCGCTGCATGGCGTAGAACAGCTGGTCGTCGCTGATCTTGCTGGTGGTCGCCTCGTGCTCGATCTGGGCGCTGGGGTTGCGCACTTCGATATAGGGCACCGTATGCGCGCCGCACTCCTTGCCGAGCAGCAGCGAATCGCACTGGGTGAAGTTGCGCACATTGTCGGCGTTCGCACCTACGCGCACGAGGCCGCGATAAGTGTTGTTGCTCTTGCCTGCCGAGATGCCCTTGGAGATGATCGTCGAGCGGCTGCCTTTGCCGTTGTGGATCATCTTGGTGCCGGTATCGGCCTGCTGGTAGTTATTGGTGACGGCCACCGAGTAGAACTCGCCCACCGAATCCTCGCCGTTGAGGACGCAGCTGGGGTACTTCCACGTCACGGCAGAGCCGGTTTCCACCTGGGTCCAGCTGATCTTCGAACGCGCGCCCTGGCAAAGCCCGCGCTTGGTGACGAAGTTGTAGATGCCGCCCTTGCCGTTGGCATCACCCGGATACCAGTTCTGGACGGTGGAGTACTTGATCTCCGCATCCTCCATGGCGACCAGCTCGACCACGGCGGCGTGAAGCTGGTTTTCGTCGCGCATCGGGGCGGTGCAGCCTTCGAGGTACGAGACGTAGCTGCCCTTTTCGGCCACGATCAGGGTGCGCTCGAACTGGCCGGTGTTCTCCGCGTTGATGCGGAAATAGGTGCTCAGCTCCATTGGGCAGCGCACGCCCTCGGGGATGTAGACGAAGGTGCCGTCCGAAAAGACCGCGCAGTTCAGCGCCGCGAAGTAGTTGTCATGGACGGGCACGACGCGGCCCAGCCACTTCTTCACGAGTTCCGGGAATTCGCGGATCGCCTCGGAGATCGAGCGGAAGATGACACCCGCCTGTTCCAGCTCCTTGCGGAAGGTGGTGGCGACCGAGACCGAATCGAACACCGCGTCCACCGCGACCTTGCGTGCGCCTTCGACGCCGGCGAGCACTTTCTGCTCCTCCAGCGGAATGCCCAGCTTTTCGTAGACGCGCAGGATCTCGGGATCGACCTCGTCGAGGCTGGCCAGCGCATCTTTCTTCTTGGGCGCGGCCCAATAGTAAGATTCCTGGTAGTCGATCGGCGGAATATCGAGCTTCGCCCAGTCCGGCGGCGTCATTTCCAGCCACTTTGCGTAAGCCTTCAGGCGCCAGTCGAGCATCCACTCCGGCTCGTCCTTCTTGGCCGAGATGAAGCGGATGGTGTCTTCCGACAGTCCCTTGGGACCGTATTCCTGCTCGATGTCCGAGGACCAGCCATGCTCGTACTCGGCGACGCGGGCGGCGGCTTCGCGCGCGGCCTGATCGCGTTCTGGCGCGATGGGGAGGGTTTCTTCGGTCATCTCAAACTTCCTCGACGAGCTGGGTCAGCGCCACCTGGGCGAGCGCCCCGCGCACGGCCGCATTAACCTGCGGCCAGTGGCCTTTTACGTTGCAACAGGATTCCAGCGTGCAATCGCTTTTCGCGCGATCGATGCAGGCGGTGAGGGCGATCGGCCCTTCCACTGCCTCGACGATGTCCGCCAGCGAGATCGTGGCGGGAGGCCGTGCGAGTCGCAGACCCCCACCGACACCGCGCGACGAACGCATCAGTCCGGCTGCGGAGAGCTTGCTCACCAGCTTCTGGACGGTAGGAGCAGGCAGACCGGTTTCCTCCGCCAGCTGGGCGGCGGAAATGCGCGCACGCTTGCCGCCCGCCTGCTCGATGAGCGAACAGGTGCCGCAATGCCGCGCCGCAGCGGACATTATGACGACGGCATAGTCTGTCATACTCGACAGGCGCATGAACGGGCTTTCTGGTTCCTGTGTTTAAATCGGATCAATTCTTTCCGATTTGCACCTAGTGCAGCGCGCGGCGGGTTTCAATGGCCGTTTCGCACCTGCGAGCGGTTCGCACGGTTGATCGCTGCCGCGCCATAGCTCGTCGCAAAAGATACGCAAGCCATGGAAAAAGGCTTGCTTAACGGTCGATCTATGGGAGCTTGCCGTCAAGAAGCGCGAAAAAAGGCGGTTCCCGATCGAAATCGGAAACCGCCTTAAGTTATAAAGAACTCGAGCGCATCCCGCTACGAGCCCTTCGGGTCGCAGGACTCGTGTATGCTCCGGATGGGTCGATTTATTGTATAAACGCGACACGTTCGCAGGTCTGGATGGCTCGGGATGACCCCTAACGGGCTTTTTCATCTCGCACCGCAGCAGAAGAAGCGTTTGAGCAACACTCCCGGGGGCGTTATGCGCACGCTCGTGCTCTATTCCCTCATCCGACCCGCCCTTTTCCGAATCGAGGCCGAGAAGGCCCATGGTCTTGCGCTCAAGGCCCTGAAGCTGTCCGGACCCGGCAGTGCGCCGCGCACCGATCCGGCTTTGGCCAGCACCGTGGCGGGAATCGCCTTCCCCGGCCCGGTCGGCATGGCCGCCGGGTTCGACAAGGATGGCGAAGTGCCGGACGCGCTGCTCGGCCTGGGCTTCGGGTTTGCGGAAGTCGGTTCGATCACCCCGCTACCGCAGGCGGGCAACCCGCAGCCGCGTCTGTTCCGGCTGGTCGAGGACCGCGCGGTCATCAACCGGATGGGCTTCAACAATGGCGGCGCGCAGGACGCGGTCTACCGGCTGGAGGCGCGTGTGCGGCGTCCGGGCGTCGTCGGCATCAACATCGGCGCGAACAAGGATTCGACCGACCGCGTCAACGATTACGCGATCATGGCGCGGCTGATGGCGCCGCTGGCGGGCTATCTTGCGGTCAATATCTCCAGTCCGAACACGCCGGGTCTGCGTGCCCTGCAGGACGAATCGGCGCTGACCGGGCTGCTCGATGCGGTGATCGAGTCGCGCGACGAGGCTTGCGGCGCAGGGCACCGGCCTCCGGTCTTCCTCAAGGTCGCACCCGATCTCGAGCCCGCCGACATCGACGCCATCGCGCGAATCGCCATCGACAAGCAGTTGGGCGCGCTGATCGTGTCCAACACCACGATCTCACGGCCGCCGCTGGCCTCGCAGCACAAGGGAGAAACCGGCGGCCTCTCCGGCGCGCCGCTGCGTGATCTGGCGCAGCAGCGCCTGCGCGATTTCCGCAAGGCGACCGGCGGCGCGGTGTCGCTGGTCGGCGTGGGCGGCATCGCCAATGCGGCGGACGCCTGGGCGCGCATCCGGGCGGGGGCGAGCCTCGTCCAGCTTTACAGCGCCATGGTCTACGAAGGGCCGGGCATCGCCAAGGCCATCAACAAGGGCTTGCTCGAACTGATGCGCCGCGATGGCTTCGCATCGATTGCAGAGGCGGTTGGAACCGAATAAGCCTTTCTGCAATGTCCGGAAAGCTGATCCTGGGGCTGACTGCCTCGCTCGCCCTCTCTGGTTGTGCCGCGACGACGGCGACCATCCCTTCGCAACCCACTGCGAGCAGCCCTGCCGTAACCGGACCTGCCGTCTTCGACGCCGGTATGGTCAGCGCTGCCGATCCACGTGCGGCGGAGGCGGGGGCCTCGATTCTCCGCCGCGGCGGCAGCGCCACCGATGCGGCGATCGCGACGATGCTGGCGCTAACCGTGGTCGAGCCGCAAAGTTCGGGCATCGGCGGCGGCGGTTTCCTGATGCTCGGCAACGAGAAGGGCGAGGTCGAATCGTGGGACGGGCGCGAGACTGCGCCGAAGGCTGCGACCCCCGCGCGTTTCCTCGACGCCTCGGGCCAGCCTTTGCCGTTCCGCACCGCCGTGGTCGGCGGGCGCAGCGTCGGCGTGCCGGGCAACATCGCACTCGCGGCGAAGATTCACGCCGAGCATGGGCGCCTGCCATGGGCAGACCTGTTCCAGCCCGCGATCGACCTTGCACGCGAAGGCTTCACGCTGTCCCCGCGCGGTTTCCAGTCACTCTCGCGGCAGCCCGACACCGGCGCCCATGATGCGCAGGCGCGAGGCATCTACTACGGCGCGGATGGCAAGCCGCTTCCCGTCGGCACGACGATCCGCAACCCGGCGCTGGCGAGCACGCTGGAAATGCTCGCAGCCAAGGGGCCGGAAGGGTTCTACAAAGGGGACCTCGCGCGGGAGATCGCCGCCAAGGTCGCGGCCGAAACCCCTGCGGACGGCAGGATGACCGAGGCGGACATCGCCGCTTTCGCGGCGAAGGAGCGGCCGAGCACCTGCGCGAAGTACCGGGTCTACAAGATCTGCAGCATGGGGCCGCCGTCTTCGGGCGCGACCACGGTGCTGGCGACACTGATCCAGCTGGAGGGCTTCGACCTCGGCAAGCTCGGGCCGGACTCGCCGGTCGCCTGGCACCTCATCGCCGAATCCGAGCGGCTGGCTTATGCCGATCGCGACCTGTTCCTTGCCGATCCCGATTTCGTGAAGGTGCCGGTCGCGGCGCTGATCGATCCGGCTTACCTCAAGCGGCGCGGGGCGCTGATCTCCGCCGATCGGACGATGCCGACCGTGAGCGCCGGGCTGCCCGCGCCCAAGCTGGCTGTGGGTCGTCATTACGTCGAGCACGGCACCTCGCACTTCGTCGTCGTCGACAGGCAGGGGGACGTGGCCTCGTGGACATCGACGATCGAGAGCGCCTTCGGTTCGGGCATCATGGTTGGCGGGTTCTATCTGAACAACGAACTGACCGATTTCAGCTTCACGCCTGAAAAGGACGGCGCGGTCGTCGCCAACCGGGTCGAGGGCGGCAAGCGTCCGCGCAGTTCGATGGCGCCCACCATCGTCTATGGCCCCGACGGCAAGCTGCTGTTCGTCGTCGGCGCCGCAGGCGGGGCGACGATCCCGGTACAAGTCATCCGCGCGCTCGTCGGCGTGCTCGACTGGAAGCTGCCGGTGGACAAGGCACTGGCTCTGCCCGTGCTTTTCGCGCCGAGCGACACGATCAACGTCGAGAAGGGCTCGCCGCTGGAGGCGATGATACCGGCGCTACAGGCGCTCGGCCACACATCGGTCCGGGCGATGGAGATGCCGCTCAAGACCAACGGGGTGCTGGTGGTGGACGGCAAGCTGATGGGATCGGGCGATCCGCGTACCGAAGGTGTCGCCGTTTCGCAGTAAGCTTGTGGCAACCCGCCAGCCCACCTAGACGTTCGCCTACAATACAAGTTCGTAAGGATACACCGGGGGCCGCCATGAACATTGCCGATTTCGACAGCAGCGCCAACGTCGTGTCGCTGTTCCTCGCCCGCGCCGACGCGCTGGGCGAGGCGCCGATGCTCTGGGCAAAGCACGATGGTCAGTGGCGCTCGATCAGCTGGGCCGAGGCAGCGCGGCGCGTGTGCCTGATCGCCGCATCGCTGCGCCGGATGGGCCTGCAGGATGGCGAACGCGTGCTGATCGTCTCGGAGAACCGGCCCGAGTGGTGCCTTGCCGACCTTGCGATCATGGCGGCGGGCTGCGTGACAGTGCCGACTTACACCACCAACACGACGCGCGATCACATCCACATCCTGGAGAATTCCGGCGCCCGAGCGGCGATCGTCTCGACCGCGAAGCTGGGCAAGGCGCTGCTGCCGGCCGTGGTGCAGACCGACATGTGCCGCCAGGTCATCGGCCTGGAGCCGCTCGTGCCGATGCAGGGCGGGGCCTATGAAACGCATATCTGGGACGAACTGCTCGAAGGTGATGCCACCTCGGCGCGCGCCGAGGTCGATCGGCGGATCGCTGGCATCGGCCGTACGGACCTCGCCTGCATCATCTACACCAGCGGCACCGGCGGCGCGCCGCGCGGGGTGCGCCAGCATCACGGCATGCTGCTGTCTAACGTGGCGGGCGCCGCGCAGATCATCGAGCAGGACTTCGGCTGGGATCGGGGACCGGACAAGCGCGAGATTTTCCTTTCGTTCCTGCCGCTCAGCCACGCTTACGAGCATACCGGCGGCCAGTGGCTGCCGATCGGGCTGGGCGGGCAGATCTATTATTCGGAAGGCCTCGACAAGCTCGCCGCCAATATCGAGGAAGTGCGCCCGACCGTGATGGTCGTGGTGCCGCGCCTGTTCGAGGTGCTGCGCACCCGTATCATGAAGCAGATCGAGAAGCAGGGTGCGGTTGCCAATCGCCTCATGGACTGGGCGATCGGTGGGGGCATGCGCCGTCTGAACGGCAAGCGCGGGCTGCTCGACTATCCGCTCGACCTGGTGATCGAGCGGACCCTTCGGCCCAAGATCCGCGCCCGCTTCGGTGGGCGGATGAAGGCGCTGGTTTCGGGCGGGGCGCCGCTCAATCCGGAGATCGGCGTATTCTTCGACGCGATGGGGCTGACGCTGCTGCAGGGCTACGGCCAGACCGAGTCGGGGCCGATCATCAGTTGCAACCGTCCTGCTGCCGGCGTGAAGTTCGATACCGTCGGCCCGCCGATGCGCGGAGTCGAGGTGAAGATCGCCGCGGACGGCGAGATTCTCGTGCGCGGGGAACTCGTGATGTCGGGTTACTGGCAGAACGAGGCGGCGACGGCGAACGTGCTCAAGGACGGCTGGCTCCATACCGGCGACATCGGCCATATCGACGATCGCGGGCGCATTGCCATCACCGACCGCAAGAAGGACATGATCGTCAACGACAAGGGCGACAACGTCTCTCCGCAGAAGGTCGAATCGATGCTAACCCTGCAGCCGGAGATCGCGCAGGCGATGGTCTACGGTGACCGCAAGCCCTACATCGTCGGCCTGATCGTCCCGGACGCCGACTGGGCGCTGCAGTGGGCACGGGATAACGGCGAAACTTTCGATTTCCGCAAGTTGCAGGGGCTTCCGGCGTTCCGCACCGCGCTGCGCAATGCGATCGACCGGGTCAACGCCGACCTCTCGGTGATCGAGAAGGTGCGTCAATACGCCTTCGCCGACGAGCCGTTCTCGATCGAGAACGAGGAGATGACGCCGAGTCTCAAGATCCGGCGGCACAAGCTCAAGGAACGGTACGGCACTCGGTTGGACGCGCTTTATCGCGCGTAAGGAAACGGTGGCGCGCTTCCTGCGTTGACGGGGCAAACGTCAATTACAGCGAGTGCGCCATGCGTGCCTTCCCCTGCCCGAACTGCCGCCGCCTGAATCATTTCGAAGTCCGGGTTTGCCCCGGCTGCCAGGCCACCCTTGGCTACGATCCCGAAATCGACGGCTTCCGCTTCCTGGCCGACGGCGCGACCGTCTGGCGCGATGCCGAAGGTGAGGTGGCCGAAGTGGTCGTATGCGCCAACAACAACGATTACCGCATCTGCAACTGGCTGGTGGCGAGCGACGACACGACGCCGATGTGCCGCGCCTGCCGCCACAACCGCACCATTCCCGACTTGTCCGAACCCTCTGTCCCGTCCCGATGGGCCAGGATCGAGGCAGCGAAGCGGCGGCTGTTCCACACGCTGATGAGGCTGGGCCTCCCGCTGGAAACCAAGGCCGAGGAAGGTCCCGGAACACAGGGCCTCGCCTTCGATTTCCTCTACGATGCGGCGGCGGAGCAGGCGGGCAGTCCGCGAATCTTCACCGGTCACGACGGCGGCGTCATCACACTCAACCTGATCGAGGCCGACGATGCCGAGCGTGAGCGGATGCGCCATGCGATGGGCGAGCCCTATCGCACCCTGCTCGGCCATTTTCGGCATGAAGTGGGCCACCACTACTGGTCGCGGCTGGTCGAGACCGATCCGGCCGAACTGGAGGCTTTCCGTACGATATTCGGTGATGAGCGAATCGACTATCAACAGGCGCTGCAGGCGCACTACAATGACGATGGGTCGAAAGTGTGGACCGACGCTTTCGTCAGCTTCTACGCGACCTCCCACCCGTGGGAGGATTTTGCAGAGACCTTCGCGCATTACCTGCACATCGTCGACGTTCTGGCGACGGCGGGCGGTTTCGACCTGTCGCTGGCCCCCCTGCCGGGCGACGAGGTCGGGCTGGAAGTGGAGCTGGATTTCAATCCCTACACGGCTGACACCCGTGCGCTGACTGAAGCGATGGGGCCGCTCTCCTTCGCGATGAACGCGATCAACCGCTCGATGGGACAGCCGGATCTTTACCCCTTCCATCTGTCCGACGCGATCGTCGCCAAGCTGGACTACGTCCATAACCTGGCGGCGAAGGCACGGGCAGGGGGCTCTGTCGTCGAGCCGGTGCCGGCTTAAGCGGCTTCCTTCTCGATGAACTCGGGATAGAAGCTCGGCTCGCGGTCGGACCAGCCGGGCGCGGTGGCGGCGGCTTCGCTGATCGAGTGGAGCAGGGTGCGGCGGCGGTCAGGGCGGATCTGCGGCAGCGCGGCGGCTCCGCAGAAGGCCCCCGGCAGCCACGGCCGCGCCCAGCCGCCGAGCAGGCGCTCGTAGAGGAAGCGGAAGGCGGAGAAGCTCGTCAGGCGTTCCTGCGCGAGATCGAATGCGGCCATCCGGACCAGCTTGCCCATGAAGGCGTCGACGTCGTCGAAGCTGTAGTCGTCCGGCCGCATCGCGCGCAGGGCCTTGAGGTCCTGATAGGCGACGTACTGATTTCGGATCGAGGCCAGTTCCTCCTCGTCGCGCGCCCAGAGCTTGAAGGCATCCTGGCGGCCGAGGCCGATGTCGAGGCTGCGCCGGATGTAGCGCTGCTCGCTGGGGGAGAAGCTGGCGAATTCGCGCAGTTCGTTGATCGTCAGACTAGCCGTACCTGTGTGGGCCATCGTGATTGTCCCTGATGTGTCGGGAAGATCCCCGTCACGAGTCGGATTTAACCACGATCATCCTTTCTGGACGGTTTACGATGCAAAGGTTTGTATGCGCAGTTTGCCGTCGGAAACGGGAAAGGTGGGAAGCCCGTCCCGTTTCGGTACGGAGGCACTCAGATGAGGCCGGCAAGGGGGCTCGACGGATCGGCGTAGCGACGCTGGCCCATGCGGCCGGCGAGATAGGCATGGCGCCCGGCTTCGACCGCCAGCTTCATCGCGCGGGCCATGCGGACAGGCTCCTTCGCCTCGGCGATCGCGGTGTTCATCAGCACGCCGTCGCAGCCCAGTTCCATCGCCACGGCGGCTTCCGAAGCGGTGCCGACGCCTGCATCGACCAGCACCGGCACCTTCGCGCCCTCGACGATGAGGCGCACGGTCACCTTGTTCTGGATGCCGAGGCCCGAGCCGATCGGCGCGCCCAGCGGCATCACCGCGACGGCGCCCGCGTCTTCCAACTGCTTGGCGGCGATCGGATCGTCCACGCAGTAGACCATAGGCAGGAAGCCTTCGTTCGCGAGGATTTCGGTGGCCTTCAGCGTCTCGCGCATGTCGGGGTAAAGCGTGCGTGCCTCGCCCAGCACTTCGAGTTTCACCAGATCCCAGCCGCCCGCCTCGCGCGCCAGGCGCAGGGTGCGGATGGCGTCGTCGGCGGTGAAGCAGCCTGCGGTATTGGGCAGGTAGGTGATTTTTTTCGGGTCGATGAAGTCGGTCAGCATCGGCGCCTTGGGGTCCGACACGTTGACACGGCGCACCGCGACGGTGACGATTTCCGCGCCCGAGGCTTCCACGGCGGCGGCGTTCTGCGCGAAGTCCTTGTACTTGCCCGTGCCCACGATCAGGCGCGAGGTGAAAGTACGACCGGCAACGGTCCAAGTATCAGCGGGGAAATCGGTCACGAAGCGCGTCCTTTCGGGGAAGCGTGAATCAGGAAAAGCGGGGGCAGGGCGGCCCGATCAGCCGCCGCCGACGAAGTGGACGATCTCCAGCACGTCGCCTTCGGAAAGCGTCACGTCGGCGAGCGTCGAGCGCGGCGCGATCTCGGCATTGTGCTCGACCGCGACCTTCTTCGGGTCGAGGCCGATCTGCGCGACAAGGTCGGCGATGCTGGAACCGGCGGCAATGCGGCGCGGTTCGCCATTCACGGTAAGCAGGATTTCGGCAGCCATGGCTGCCGAATAGCGCTCAACAGGCGCCGTGCAAGTTCCGAATGTGCGCGAAGGCGACGAGGCTGACGCCTGCGATCGTCAGCACGGTCTCCTCGATCCCGTGATCGACGAGGAGGGCGATGCCCATCAACGTCAGGCCCGAAGCACCGATCGCTAGCGGCGCGACCCGCCCGTGGCGCAGCACGCCGAAGCCGAGCGAAATGATGCCCACGACCAGAGCCATCGCCAGTCCGATGCGGTGGATACTGGGCGAAAGAAGCGCTTCACCGCCCAGCCCCAGCACGCCGACAAGCACGACGCCCAGGATGCAATGCACCGCGCACAGCCCGCTCAGGATGATTCCGGCACGGTCGAGGCGGTTACGAATCGCAAGAAGGGCAGTACGCATGGGCAGCCATCTATGTAACGTTGTATCATTCCGCAAGGGCCGGACGCAAAATTTTCACGCAGGACTCGTCGAAAACACGTGCCGTCGAACGCCCTCTTGCGCAAATGCCCGCAAAATCGCAGGAATCGCCCGCATGACGGAAGAAGCAGACGCATGAGAGTAAACGACGGTCGCCCGATCATCGGGACAAGTGACGATATCGCCCCGATGGTGCGCTGGCTCCTGAGTGTTGCGGTGCTGGTGGTGCTGATCGTCGCGGTCGGCGGGATCACCCGGCTGACCGAATCGGGCCTTTCCATCACTCAGTGGAAGCCGCTGACCGGCGCAATCCCGCCGCTCACCGACGCCCAGTGGCAGGCCGAGTTCGCCCGCTACAAGCAGATCCCGCAGTATCTCGACGTCAACGGCCCGGCAGGCATGACGCTGGCGCAGTACAAGTTCATCTACTTCTGGGAATGGTTCCACCGTCTTCTGGCGCGCACGATCGGCCTCGTCTTCGCGGTTCCGCTGGCATGGTTCTGGTACAAGCGCACCATTCCCGGCGGCTACAAGCCGCGTTTGCTGGCGCTGTTGGCGCTGGGCGGCCTGCAGGGCGTCGTCGGCTGGTGGATGGTCTCCTCCGGCCTCAGCGCCGAGGCCCTCGACCGGGTGAGTCACTTCCGCCTCGCCGCGCATCTGCTGGTGGCGCTGTTCACGCTGGGTGGCCTCGTCTGGACTGCGCTGGACCTCAAGGCGATGGAGCGGGGAGAGCAGCGCTCGCGGCTGACCCGCTTCGGCGCCCTGGCGCTGGGCATGCTGGCGCTGCAACTGTTCATGGGCGCGATGGTGGCGGGCCTGCGTGCCGGCTATGTCGCCGGCGCCGGCTGGTGGAGCTGGGACGCCTGGCCGCTGATGCAGGGCAGCGTCTTCCCCGAAGGCGTCGATTGGGCGCGCGGGTTCTTCTCCTCGCTGGTCAACGATCCCTACCTCACGCACTTCATTCACCGCTGGTGGGCCTGGGCAATCGTCGCGGTGCTCGTCGTCATGGGCCGCAGGCTCAAGGCGAAGCACGAGCGGCTGGTCTCGGTCGCGGTGCACTGTGCGTTCGGGACGCAGGTGCTGCTGGGCATCTTCACGGTGTGGTCCGGCGTGACCTTGTGGATCGCCGTGGCGCACCAGCTTTGCGGTGCACTGCTGGTCGCCGCGACGGTGTGGGGCGCGCATGCGCTCGGACGTCGGGGGTAGGTTTCGGCCTGTCCATCGGCTACCCACTCCGTCCGGCTAGGCAGCAAGCTGCCAAGCCTCCCGGCCCTCCCTCCTTCGACAAGCTCAGGATGAGCGGGAGGGCGAAGCGGAAACCTCTCATTCCCCTCCCGCTCGCGGGAGGGGGCAGGGGTGGGCAACGTCCGGACACAAACCTCACGGTATTATTTTACCTCTCTGCAATCCCGCGCATTGCTTGACTTACGCAGCCATTTCGACGATTTGGCCGCCTTCCGCGCTATCAGGGGATTCGCTCCCGTGGCTGGCGCTCGAATTATAGGGAATGACCAGCCATGAAGGCGCTCACGAAGGTCACCCGGTCGATCAAGCCGGCCGAGGTGGAGAAGAAGTGGCATCTGATCGATGCCGAGAATCTGGTTGTAGGCCGTCTGGCCGTGATCATCGCCGACCTGCTGCGCGGCAAGCACAAGCCCAGCTTCACCCCTCACGTTGATTGCGGCGACCACGTCGTCATCATCAACGCGGAGAAGGTGCGCTTCACGGGCAACAAGCTCAAGCAGCAGACCTACTACAAGCACACCGGCTATGCCGGCGGCATCAAGGAAGTCACCGCGGACAAGGTCCTCGCCGGTCGCTTCCCCGAGCGCGTGCTTGAAAAGGCTGTCGAGCGCATGATTCCCCGTGGTCCGCTCGGCCGTGACCAGATGCGCGCCCTGCACGTCTACGCCGGCACCGAGCACCCGCACGGTGGCACCCAGCCCGAAGCGCTCGACGTCGCTTCGATGAACCGCAAGAACAAGGTGGGCGCATAATGTCCGACAACGAAACCGTGCAGAGCCTGTCCGACCTCGCGGACATCGCCGGCAACGTCACCGTCAGTGACGAGACCGTTGCAGCCGCTCCTGTCTCGAACGCTCCGCTGCGCGAGCAGCAGATCGACGCGCAGGGCCGCGCTTACGCCACCGGCCGCCGCAAGGACGCCGTTGCCCGCGTGTGGATCAAGCCCGGCTCGGGCAAGATCATCGTCAACGGCCGTGACCAGGAAGTCTACTTCGCACGTCCGACCCTGCGCCTCGTGATCAACCAGACCTTCCAGGTCGCTGGCCGCGAAGAGCAGTACGACGTCATCGCCACCGTCAAGGGTGGCGGTCTGTCGGGCCAGGCCGGCGCTGTGAAGCACGGCATCGCCCAGGCTCTCGCCAAGTACGAGCCGGCCCTGCGCTCGGCCGTCAAGGCAGCCGGCTTCCTCACCCGCGACAGCCGCGTGGTCGAGCGTAAGAAGTACGGCCGCGCCAAGGCACGCCGCAGCTTCCAGTTCTCGAAGCGTTAATCGCTTTCAGAGCTTCGGCTACAAAAAGGGGTCGCGGGAAACCGCGGCCCTTTTTCGTTATGCCCAATGTGGGATGCCGAGCGCAGACAAGGCGCCAAGACTTTGAATTTCCCGACTCGGCGTTGCGTTTTACGGCATCGGTCTGGTACGCGTTTCAGCCTGCTCGGCTGGAGTTGACCTGAGATGGAAACAACGGTTCCCTCGGAACTGCGCGACTTTCTGGCATCGCTGCCGATGGCGCTGGCTCTGGCATCTATCGAGGGGGATCATCCGCTTCTGTTCGTCAATGAGCGTTTCAGCGAACTGACCGGCTATTCCAGCGACGACGTGATCGGTCGCAACTGCCGCTTCCTGCAGGGCGATACACGGGATGGGCAAGCCCATGCGAAGTTCCGCGCTTTCCTGCACAACGACGACACCATGTCGGCCAGGGCGCCGATCATCAATTTCCGGCGAGACGGTTCGGCCTTCGTGAACCTGCTCTACCTGACACGGTTGCGGGCGGAGTCGGGCGAGACACGATATATCCTGGGCTCGCAGTTCGATGTGAGCCGAGTGGAGGTCGAGCGCTTGCAGGCGTACGACAGGGATCTGGCACGGGCGCTGACCGGCCTCGGCCCCCTGAGCGTGGGGTGCGGCATTGCCATCGATGATGCGCTTGCGGTCATCGGAGATTCGGTCAGCCTGATGACGCAGGCGCATTTACGGCTGCTCGACCCTTCGTCCAGCCTGAATTGACTGGGTCAGGTCACAAGGCGCCGGTCGTACTCCACCCGGGCTTTCTCCACGTCTTCCATGTTGGCGATCGTCCAGCCGTACAGCGCCTTGAACGGAGTCTGCAACGAGCGGCCCAGCGGAGTGATCTCATACTCCACCCCGATGGGGGATGCGGCGATGACCCGTCGCTCCAGCAGGCCGTTGCGCTCCAGCCGCCGCAGGCACTGGGTAAGCGCCTTTTGAGTCACGCCTTCCAGATGACGCTTGATGCCGTTGAAGCGCATCGGTCCAGCGTCGAGCACCGTCAGCACCATCATCGACCACTTGTCGGCGATCTGGTCGAACAGCAGGCGGCTGGGGCAATCGACGGAGAAATGCTCGCATTCGGGCATCAAGGTATCCCTGGATATACTTGCGCACCACAAGGTGCCTCATTGACGTCAAGTATCCAATATATACCTAAGTGGCTCCCCCAGCAAACCGGAGTTCCTCCGCAATGACCGCAAGTGCCACCGACGTTCTGTTCAAGCCGTTCCGCATCGGCTCGCTGGACCTTCCCAACCGCATCGTCATGGCGCCGATGACCCGGGCCTTCGCCGCCGAGGGTATCCCCGGCGAAGCGCAGGCCGCATACTACCGCCGCCGGGCCGAAGGCGGCGTCGGCCTGATCCTGTCGGAAGGTACGGTGATCGACCGTCCTGCCTCGCGCAACGATCCGGGCATCCCCTTCTTCCATGGCGAACCCGCGCTGGATGGATGGAAGCAGGTGATCGATGCCGTGCACGGTGCGGGCGGCCGCATGGGGCCGCAATTGTGGCACACCGGCGCAACGAAGAGCTTCATGACCGAGTGGGTGCCCGATGCGCCCGTCGAGAGCCCGTCGGGCTACGATGCGCCCGACGTCCCGCGCGGCGAGGCGATGAGCGAGGAAGCCATCGCCGACAGCGTGGCCGCGTTCGCTCGTGCTGCGGCCGATGCAAAGCGGCTTGGCTTCGACGTGGTCGAACTGCACGGTGCTCATGGCTACCTCATCGACCAGTTCTTCTGGTCGGGCAGCAACCTGCGCACCGACCGCTACGGCGGCGCGACCATTCGTGAGCGTTCGCGCTTTGCGGCCGAAGTCGTGGTGGCGGTGCGCGAGGCGGTGGGGCGGGGCTATCCCCTGATCCTGCGCCTGAGCCAGTGGAAGCAGCAGGACTATGCCGCGCGCCTTGCCGAGACTCCGGACCTCATGGCCGACTGGCTAGAGCCGCTGGTCGAAGCGGGCGTAGATGTCCTGCACTGTTCGCAGCGCCGTTTCTGGGAGCCCGAGTTCCCAGAGATCGACGGCAAGAACGGGTTGAACTTCGCCGGCTGGGCCAAGAAGCTCACCGGTGCCACCACCATCAGCGTCGGGTCAGTGGGACTTTCCGGCGATTTCATGGCTGCGTTCGGTGGCGAGGGCTCGTCGAGCGTTGGCCTCGATCGACTCGTGGAACGCATGGAACGCGATGAGTTCGACCTGATCGCCGTTGGCCGCGCGCTCATCACCGATCCCGACTGGGTCTCCAAGGTGCGTGATGGAAATGCGGGCGAATTGAAGGGCTTCGACGCGGCAGCGCTGGGCGAACTCGTCTGATGCTTGATGAGAACAAATATGGAACATGTAGGATTTTTCCTATAGGGTGATCAGCGGCGGCACTCCTGCCGTCGATCCCTTGGAGGAAAAGCCAGTGTCGTTTGCTGACTTGTGCCTCTTCCTTGGGGCCTTGTTCGCCTTTGCCACCCTCATCCTGAAGGTGGTGGAGGTGAAGGGCCGGAAGTAGGCAACGGGTGGGGGATGCGTTGCAGCGTGTCCCCCAGACGTTCGGTTCAGGGCGTTCTGCCCGAAAACGACTAAGCCCCCGCCGTTGCAGCGGCGAGGGCTTGATCCACATGGCCACAGGCCAGTGTCGTTTGCGGCGTTAACTCTACGCTTTTCGGGCGATGAGTTCAAGTTGCGCCTGTTGTTGCACCGCCGCGTTGCCTGCCACCATCAGTACATATGCTGTCCGCCGTTGATGCTCAGCGTCGATCCGGTGACGAACGCGGCGTTCTCCGAGCACAGGAAGGCGCAGCCGCGCGCAATCTCATAGGCGCTGCCGAGGCGGCCGACGGGGATCTTGGCGACGATCTTCTCCAGCACCGGCGGCGGCACGGCGGCGACCATGTCGGTGTCGATATAGCCCGGCGCGATCGCATTGACGGTCACGCCGTACTTGGCACCTTCCTGCGCCAGCGCCTTGGTGAACCCGTGGATACCGCTCTTGGCAGCGGCATAGTTCACTTGGCCGTACTGGCCGGCCTGTCCGTTGATCGAACCGATGTTGACGATGCGGCCCCAGCCACGCTCGCGCATGCCCGAGAAGGTCGCCTTGGCGGTGTTGAAGCAGCCGCCGAGGTTGACGCGCATGACGTCGTTCCAGTCATCGAAGCTCATCTTGTGGAGCACGCCGTCGCGGGTGATCCCTGCGTTGTTGATCACGATGTCGATCGGACCGATTTCGGACGCGATGCGCGCGCAGCTGTCCTGCGTCGCCTCGAAATCACCCACGTCCCACTTGTAGGAAGGGATACCGGTGCGCTCGGTGAAAGCGGCCGCCTTTTCTTCGTTGCCGGCGTAATTCGCGACGACGGTGTGACCGCGTTCTTTCAGTGCGAGCGACACAGCTTCGCCGATACCCCGGGTCCCGCCGGTTACAATTGCAACGCGCGCCATATGTTTAGCCTTTCGTTGTGAGCATCCACCGACGACAAGGCTATGGAAGGATTATGACGGCGGCAAGGCCGACCATTGACCTAAATGCAGCATTCTTGATTGCGGATTTTGCAATCAATATTGCTTGTATCAGAACTTGAACTGCGTTCCGACATAGACCGCCTGACTATCCTGTTTCCGGTCGGTAAGGGGGACGAGGCGTTCACGATCCTGCGAATAACGCACCCCGGCCGTCACATCGAGATTTTCGGTGACCCGATAGGCGCCGCCGAGATCGACTTCGCTGCCATCGATTGCGAATGTGCGCGGGGCCCGACCTGACGCCTTCTTCTCGTCGAGAGATATCCTCGGGCTGAAGCGCGGCTCGTCCTGCTTTGCCGTTCCCGGTGAAAGGCTGAACTTCTTGAGGTCCGGCAGTTCCGCCATTGGCCGGCTGGGCGCCTGCGGGACGAGGTTCTGCGCGAAGTTCTGGTATCCGCGCGACACGCCGAGATTGAAAGCGGTGGGCGCGATACGCAGTCGCGCGGGATCCTGGCTGATCTGCGCAAGCGGTGACCGGCCATGGACGATGATTGCCTGCGCCGCCTCGGGATCGACGCGGACGGCGACGGTCACTGCACGATCCGGGCGGTTGGGCGTGCCCGCCGGCGTAAATGGAAAAAGATCGCCTTTAGCCAGCGAACGCATTGCGATGGCCTGCGACAGGTTCTCCTGCGTCGTCTCGGGCGCCAGCGGATCGATCTGTCCCGAATTGGACGCGGTGTCGCCCTTGAAGTCGGTGGAGAAGGCGAGCACCGCGCTGGGCAGGGCCAGCAGGGTGACACAACCCGCCAGCAGCAGGCTTCCCTTCATGCCTCCCCGGGTAGCGCCTTCACCCTCGGTACTCATCAAACGCCCCTGTCTGCTTCTCTTTGCCCCGTGGCAGACTCGCCGTGACGGGGTCTGCAAATGATGACGCTTGCAGATTAACACGTCCTGAGCGCGGGGGTAAAGACGCAGCGCCTTCCGTTCAGGACGCGCTCATCCTTGCCCTGCTTGGGACTTGGCATCGGAAAGGCGCTCTTGCCGCTGGCCCACTGGCGGTTATAGAGGCGTTTTGACGACAGGCTCGGCGTGCGCCGCGTCTGCAGCCTCTGACACCGGATTTGGGAACGAACATGAAAGCCAGCACCGACAACGGCCTCTTCACCGTGCGCACGCTGACGACCGTGGGCATTTGCGCCGCGGCGGCGCTGGCACTGGCCGGTTGCGGCGGTGGCAGGAAGAAGGAGCAGGCCAAGCTCGCGCCTTCGCAGGTCACCACCATCGGCGTGAACAGCTACCTGTGGCGCGCCAGCCTCGATTCAGTGTCGTTCATGCCGCTGCTCCAGTCGGACAGCGCCGGCGGCGTGATCATCACCGATTGGTACGTCAATCCCAAGACTCCGACCGAGCGCGTGAAGGTGTCGATCGCGATCCTCGACCAGGACCTGCGCGCCGATGCGCTGCGTGTCACCGCCGTGCGCGAAGTGGCGCAGGGCGGTGGCTGGGTCGCCGCGCCGGTCCAGGCCGCGACGGTGCAGAAGCTCGAGGACATCATCCTCACCCGCGCCCGCGACCTGCGCCGCGATTCGATCGGCGGTTAAGAATTATCGGGCGGTCCTTGCGGCCGCCCCGTTCATTTGGCGGGCCGGTCCCGCAGGAGTTTAGACAAAGATGACCGAGCGGTTCGATCCCGCACAGGCGGACACGCGCTGGCAGGCTGCGTGGGACGAAGCGCAGAGCTTCCGCGCCGACGACACTTCCGCGAAGCCGCGCAGCTACGTGCTGGAGATGTTCCCGTATCCTTCGGGCCGCATCCATATCGGCCACGTCCGCAACTACACGATGGGCGACGTGCTGGCGCGCTACAAGCGGATGAAGGGCTTCGAGGTCCTGCACCCGATGGGCTGGGACGCCTTCGGCATGCCCGCCGAGAACGCGGCGATGGAAAAGGGCGTCCACCCCGGCGGCTGGACCCGCGAGAACATCGCCAACATGAAGGCGCAACTCAAGCGCCTCGGCTTCGCGCTCGACTGGAGCCGAGAGATCGCGACCTGCGAGCCGGAATATTACGGCCAGGAACAGGCGCTGTTCCTCGATCTGTACGAACACGGCCTGGTCTACCGCAAGGAATCCGCGGTGAACTGGGATCCGGTCGACCAGACCGTGCTGGCGAACGAACAGGTGATCGACGGGCGCGGCTGGCGCTCGGGCGCACTGGTCGAGAAGCGCAAGCTCTCCCAGTGGTTCCTCAAGATCACCGACTTCGCCGACGAACTGCTGGACGGCCTCTCCACGCTCGACAAATGGCCCGAAAAGGTCCGCACGATGCAGGAGAACTGGATCGGCAAGTCGCAGGGCCTGCAGTTCAGCTTCGACCTTTCGACCGGTGGAAGGGTGGAGGTCTACTCGACCCGCCCGGACACGATCTTCGGCGCCAGCTTCGTCGCCGTTGCCGCCGATCACCCGATCGCGCAAGGCGCGGCCGAAGGGCGACCCGAAGTTCAGGACTTCATCGCGCTGTGCAAGCAGGGCGGCACCACCGCCGCAGAGCTTGAAACGGCCGAGAAGCTGGGCTTCGATACCGGCATCACCGCGAGGCACCCGTTCACGGGCGCGCCGCTGCCGGTCTACATCGCTAACTTCGTGCTGATGGACTACGGCACCGGTGCGGTCATGGCCGTCCCCGGCCACGACCAGCGCGACTTCGAGTTCGCGACCAAGTACCAGCTTCCGATCGCGCGCGTCGTCGCGGCGAGCGCGGAGGAGGCCGACAAGCCTTTCGACGGCGAGTCCGAGGCCGGCGACGGCGTTCTGGTGAACTCCGACTTCCTCGATGGCCTGAGCGTTGCGGAGGCCAAGGCCGCCGTCATCGCCCGCGCCGAAGCCGAAGGCTGGGGTGAGGGCAAGACGGTTTGGCGCCTGCGCGACTGGGGCGTTTCGCGCCAGCGCTACTGGGGCACGCCGATCCCGTTCATCCATTGCGAGGTTTGCGGCGTGGTGCCGGTGCCCAAGAAGCACCTGCCCGTCGTGCTGCCCGAGGACGTCGATTTCCAGACGCCGGGCAACCCGCTGGTGCGCCACCCGACCTGGAAGCACGTCGACTGCCCGCAGTGCGGCCACCCGGCCCGCCGCGAGACCGACACGCTCGACACTTTCGTCGATTCCTCGTGGTACTTCCTGCGCTTCGCCAGCCAGCCTGACGACCGCCCGTTCGACCCGGCAAAAATTGCCGAGTGGCTTCCGGTGGAACAGTACATCGGCGGCATCGAGCATGCGATCCTGCACTTGCTCTACGCCCGCTTCTGGACCCGCGCGCTGGCCCGCATCGGCAAGATCGAGGTCAAGGAACCGTTCGGCAGCCTGTTCACGCAGGGCATGGTCACGCACGAGACGTATAGCCGCGTGAACGAAGCCAACGGCCAGCCGATCTACTTTGCCCCCAGTGAAGTGGACCGCACCTCCGAAGGCGCGACGCTCAAGGCCGATGGCGCCCCGATCGAGGTCGGCCGCGTCATCAAGATGTCGAAGTCGAAGAAGAACGTCGTCGATCCCGACGAGATCGTCGCGACCTACGGCGCCGACGCGATCCGCTGGTTCATGCTGTCCGACAGCCCGCCCGAGCGCGACCTGCCCTGGTCCGAAGCGGGCATCGAAGGCTGTGGCCGCTTCGTCCAGCGCCTGTGGCGCCTGTTCGCGCAGTATGACGCGGCGGCGACCGGCGAGGACAAGGCCATCGACCGCAAGGTTCACCAGACCGTGGACGCGGCGGCGCGTGACATCGAATCGCTCGGCTTCAACAAGACCGTGGCGCGCATCTACGAACTGACCGGCGCGGTGGAGAAGGCCCAGCCCTCCGCCAGCCGTTCCGCCGCGATCCGCACGCTGCTGCTGCTGGTGTCGCCGATGATGCCGCACCTTGCCGAAGAGGCGTGGTCTTCGATAGGCGAGGGCCTGATCGCCGACGCCGCATGGCCCGAAGTCGATCCGGCGCTGCTGGTGGATGACGAGGTAACCGTGGCGGTGCAGGTCAAGGGCAAGCTGCGCGATACCCTCACCGTCGCCAAGGGCACGTCGAAGGAAGACCTCGAGGCGCTTGCCCTCGCCAGCGAGAAGGTGCAGCGTGCACTCGATGGTGCGGAAATTCGCAAGGTGATCGTGGTGCCCGACCGACTGGTAAATCTCGTCGCGTGAAGGCTTTAATTGCCCTCACTGGAGCCGTGCTGCTCGCCGGGTGCGGGCTGCAGCCGATGTATGCGGGCGGCGGCAATGCCGCCGTCGCGCAGGGCCTTGCCGCTGTCGAAGTGTCCTCGATCCAGGGCAAGGCCGGCTGGCTGGTGCGCAATGCGCTGGTCGACGAGCTTGGCGTATCGGGCGCCAAGGGCGTCGCGCCAAAATACCGGCTCGATGTGCGTCTCGACGACAAGCTGGAGAGCTTCGCGCTACTGTCGGACGATACCGTGGGTCGCGAACGCCGCACCCTGCGCGCGCGCTACCAGTTGGTGGACGTGGGTAGCGGTGAAGTGGTCCTTGACCAGACCGCAGGCTCCGACGCGGGGATCGACGTCGTCTCCTCTGACTACGCGACCATTGCGGCCGAACAGACCGCGTTGGAGAACATGTCCAAGGACATCGCCACGCGCATCGTCACCAACATCGCGCTGCGTCTGCGCGGTGAAACCGCCCAGTAACAGGCCGTGAAGGCCACTCAGAAGGAATTCGCGGGCCTCGCCCAGCGTGCTGCCCGTGATGCCCGTGTCTTCTTCTTCTGCGGCCCCGACGAATCGGGAGCCTCGGATGCGGCGGCGAAGATTCTCTCGTTTCTCCCCGACATTGGCGAGTGTATCGAAATGTCGGGTGCAGAACTGCGCCGCGATCCGGTCCGTCTTGGCGACGAGGCCCGTTCCACTTCGCTGTTCGGCGGTGCGCGCCATATCTGGGTGCGCGCGCAGGGCGATGAGGCGCATGATGCCGTCCAGACCCTGCTGGAGAACGACGTGGAGGGTTGCCCGGTCCTGATCGTTGCCACCGGTGCCACCGACAAGTCGCGCACCGCCAAGTTGCTGGCTGCCCGGCCGGATGGCCTCGTGGCGATGTTCTATCCGCCTGACCTCGCTTCCGTAACCGCGTCGGTGAGGACGATGGCGAATGCTGCAGGGCTCAAACTGGGCAGCGAGATCGCCGAGCGCATTGCGCGAGGTGCTGGGCTCGATACGCGACTGGCGCGCTCGGAAGTCACCAAGCTGGCGCTCTACCTTGATGCTTCGCCCGAGACGCCCCGCCCGGTCGCCTCCGGAGACCTCGACGCGATCGGCGCATCGACCGAAGATGACGATTTTTCGCCGCTCGTGGATGCCGTGCTGGGCGGCAGGCGCGATGCCATCGGTCCCGAACTCAAGCGGATGCGCGATCAGGGCATGAACCCGGTCGGCCTTCTGCTCGCCTTCGAGCGCCGAACGGCACAGCTCGCCGGTCTGAATGCACGGCTGGGCGACAGCCGCGACGTTGGAGGGTTCCTCAAGGCCGAGGCCGGCGCGAGGCGGATATTCTGGAAGGACCAGCCGGCGCTGACTGCCCAGTTGCAACTCTGGCGCGGGTATCGGCTTGAGCGGCTCGTCGCTCGATTGGTAGCGCTGCACCAGATGCTGCTAGCTAACAGTCAGAATGCCGAGCTTTTATTGGCCGACGGTCTTTTGACAATTGCAAGGTCAGCGCGTCCTAATTCGAAACGACCGACAATTACCACGTCCTGACTGAATCCGCTTTTCGGGTTGCCTCGCCAGTACATACGGGCATATACCTATTGCGTCGCAGCATGATGTCCATGCGGCGCGCGCTGAGGTTCTGATGAGGGAGGCATTCAGCGTGAGTTCGCAAGCCCGGGTGCTGCCAGCATGAACGCCCCATTTGCCGCAGGTTCACTCGCCAAGGAGCGGGCCGATCTCGACGATCTTCTCGTTGCACCTTCGCTCGAACGTCGGCGCCTGCAGTGCTACCTCTCCCTCGTCGTCGGCGATATCGTTTCGATTTTCATCGGTTTTGCATCGACAGGTTATATTCTGGCAGGCGCGCAAGGACTTGGCGAGAGCTTGGTCCATGCCCAACTCATCCTCCCTATCTTCCTGACTCTGGCGCTTTACAACGGTGCTTATTCCACCGCCTCGCTGCAAGATGGCTGGAAGGGTGTGTTCAGGGCGCTGCTTGCGGTCGTGATCGCGATGGTTGTCGTGGTCTTCGTGCAGTTCCTGATTCGACCCGATGCCGATGTCTCGCGTTCCGGCTTCAATGGCGGCGCGCTGGCGGCAATGGCGGTGATCGCATGGATGCGGCTGCAACTGCGCAGCTTCGTGCGGTGGCGTTGCGGCGACAACATCATCAATGAACTCATAATCGACGATGGTGGACCGCAAGTGCAGGTGCGCGGCGCAATTCGCATCTCGGCGGCAGGAATGGGCCTGCGGCCCAACCTCAACGACCCTAATGCGTTGGACCGCATCGGGCTCGTCCTGCGCAATATCGACCGCGTAATCGTGAGTTGCCCTGCAGGACGCCGCGCCGAATGGGCGATGATGCTCAAGGGCGCCAACGTCGATGGCGAAGTCCTCGACGACGAGGTCGCGCGCCTCGGCGCGCAAGGTGCGCGTGTGGTTGGCAAGCACGGGTTGCTGATGGTGTCTGCGGGGCCGCTCGGGCTACGTGATCGTGCCGTCAAGCGCCTGTTCGACGTCGCCTTCGCGGGAGGTGCAATTCTCGCCTTGTCCCCGCTTCTGGTCGTGGTTGCGCTGGCGGTGAAGGTGCAGGACGGCGGGCCTGTGTTCTTCACACAGCGCCGCATGGGTCGGGGCAACCGCTTCTTCAACATGTACAAGTTTCGTTCGATGACGCAGGCCCTGTGCGACACGAACGGCAACGTTTCGGCCTCCAAGGACGATCAGCGGATCACCCGCATCGGTCGCTTCATCCGCCGCACCAGCATCGATGAACTGCCGCAGTTGTTCAACGTGCTGCTCGGCGACATGAGCCTGGTCGGCCCGCGTCCGCATGCGACGGGTTCTCTGGCGGGCGACAAGCTCTTCTGGGAAGTCGATCTGAGGTACTGGCAGCGTCACTCGCTCAAGCCGGGCTTGTCGGGACTTGCGCAAGTACGTGGTTTTCGCGGCGCCACGGATCACGAATCCGATCTCGTCAACCGCCTCCAGGCCGACCTTGAGTACCTGGAGGGGTGGACGATCATGCGTGATCTTCAGATCATCTTCCTGACCATGCGGGTGCTGGTGCACGATCGGGCTTTTTAAAGTTCGGTCCGATCCCGACGTTTACGACTGGACCATATTTATGGTCTGAGCTTCGGCGGTGCCGACGATGGGCACGGCATACAACGATAGCGATGGCATGCTGGAATTCACCGTGCATGTGAGCATGACGGTGCCGTTCGTTGCGCTGGTGGCAAACACCGGACTTCCCATGGTCCCTAGTTGTATCGCTGCCACCGGGCTTGAGGATACAACGGACGCGACGACCCCTGTTCCAGCCGTCTCGATCAACGAGATGTCAAGTCGACATGCTTGCGATTGTCGAACCACAGAGGACGCGTCTCGTCCGACAATCTGAATGAACAGGCTGGCTGCGGCTGCGGAATTTGTCGGCAATCCCGACAGTGTCATGAATGGGGTCGAGGCTCCCGGAGTTATGGCGGTCGTGTAATTCTTGTTCGCGATAGGAACCAGTGCCGACTTACCGGGCTGGGCGATCTTGATATATTCGGCTTCAAGCTGGGAGTATCCGGACGTGTTGGCGTAGAAACGTCCCTTGGTAACTCCACGACGCCTTACGGAATATCCAGACCCGCCCGCGCCATCTACGTAAGATGTCATTGCGGCGTTATCGGTATCGTGCTCGACACCCGCCGAAGTGTAATCGTAGGCACTGCCTGTCAAAGGAACGATGGTGTTGGGTGTCGTACCCGTTGCCATCAAATCTCCGAATAGTCGCATCGCTTGAGTTGTCGCTCCGCCGATCGCGGCTTTGCCCCACCTACAATTGTTGGTGCGGAACGGGCCTGTCAGGTTGATGCGCCCGTTCGAAGCCGCGATCAGGCCGTAACCAAGTTGTTCGACCCAACCGCCACCGATGGATACGTTTGAATTGGCAGCGAATATTCCACAGAACTGTGGCAACGGCGGGAATCGATCTCGTGTTTCGGCATAGTACTGACGCACATCTGCCGAGACGATATCTTGGAAATACAGGCCGATGCCGAAATATTCTGACTGGACGACTCCTGCCCAGATTGCCTTGCCGCGACGGATGGATACACCGCGGGTCATTCGGACGACGGCATACTGCCAATTCTCCCCGGCTGTTTTGCTGGCGGAGAATGTGTTGGCTGAAAGGCCGCCGCTCACCCAGTTTGGCGGGACATGCCAGCCGGTTCTGCCGTCGGCGGAACGCATGACGCACCAACCGTAGCGTGGAGGTGCATCGTTATTCCACGCAATGGTATCGTGCGTGGAATCTGGGGTTCCCGGAGTAATGACCACATCGCTGGCAACGATGCCATTCCCGGAAGGGCTTCCGTTGATGTTGATATTGTCCATCGTCCAGGCACTTTCGCCCGACGAGCCGGCACCGCTTGTGCCACCAAGGTTGATCCCGCCAGTTCTAAAGCCGACGCCAACGATTTGATTGTAATAGAGTCCCCAAGGATGATTCCAGGCTGTATCGAAGAATATGCCAATATCCGCATTGGCGACATAGACGCGCTCAATCCGGGCGATTCCCGCCGATGCGGCATCGGGGCTGCCAATCAGATAGCAGCCATCGAGATTGTTGCCATTGAGTTTTACGTCGCGGATATCATAGGACGCCTTTGGTCTCAGCATCCAGCCCTTGAATCCGGGGGCAGCGTTCAGGACGCTTTGCTTGTCTCCCGTGTTGCGATGCCCGCTTATGACAAGGTCCGTGCCGTCAGGAGGCCTGATCTCGGCATTGATCTGGTAGATTGCTCCAGGCCGAAGCAGAACCGGCTTGCCAGAGTTCACTGCTTGTTGAAGCGCAGACGTATCAATCGAGGCATTGGCCACACTGCCGTCGCCGATGGCCCCGAATGATTCAGGTGTGACCCAGTTTATACGGTCTCGGACGGTTCCGCCGCTATCCATTCCGATCAGTGAGGCGCCTTTGCGCGGCGCTTTGGAAGCAAGGTTTTGGCGGTGGGCTGTGTTCGCACCGCGCGCAAGGATATCGATAGGCATGGATCGTCTCTCCTACGGAAAAGTTTGCGTCGGCTATTGCGCGACCCGATAGGTTAACGACCCCGAAGTCAGGGTAATCGCGAGGTAGAGAGCAGCACCGCTTTCGAATTCCTCCCACACCGGCTCACAAACATTTTGCGAGAAAGTGCCCCAGGCATCGCCCCCCAGCGTCAGGGGCTGCTGCGTCACTCCGCCATCGATAGAACGGAGCAGGGTGGCGGAACCTTGCCAGATCCCTGTCAGGGTAATGAATACCGGTCTTCCCGGCGCTGGAAGGAATGGCCCAGTCGATGTGCTGGTCGCCGTGGTGCCAGTCAGAGGTTCGGGGGTGGAAACCGACAGCGTCGTGACCGGCAGGGGGCGGCCGTTTTCCACTAAGGACAGACTGCTGCTTTCTCCATCGGTGAAACCGATAGCGAAGGCGGTCGCATAGCCCGAAGGCATCTGGATAGGGCTGGTGGGCATTGGGGCTCCTCGGTTGGAACGGAACCCTTATCCAGATACGCATCTCAAATTGTGTAGGAAAACGCCATTTAGGTTAAATATTCTTAATTGAGAGTAAGCCTTTGCAGGCTCAGTTCCCCTTCTGCTTCGGCACCGAGAATGTGCCGGATACCCGACCATTCGGTCCGGCCGAGGCAGAGGAGACGCCGCTATTGAGGTCCACCACCAGTCGGCCGCCACGCAGCACGTCGCCGTTGCTGCGCTTGATCGTGGCATTGCCGGTCATGGTGATGATGCGCTGGTTGAAGTCGTAGACGCCGACATCACCCGTCGCGGTTTCGTCGGGGCGAGAGACGACAACGCCACCGCTCGCGGTGATGCGCTGGATCTGCATCGAGCCTTGATTGGTAAAGTTCACCACCGTGCGCGACGCGCGCAGGCGCAGTTCGGCCTGCTTCACGTCGACGTTGCCGGACAGGATTACGCGATCCTGCTTGTCCTGCAGTTCGATGCGGTCGGCGGCATAGTCCACCGGGGCGTTGGAGTTGTGACCGTTGAAGACCTGCGCGCCCAGTTGCTGCGACCCGGCAAGGGCGGCGAGGCCCAGCACCGGCAGGACCAGTGCGGTACGGTAGAGCATGCGGGGGGCGGCGATCATTGCGGTATCCTGAGTTTGCCCGGCGTCATGCGCAGGCGGGCGTTGCCTTCGAGGGTCACGGTGCGGTTCTCGAGGTCGGCTTTCATTGAGTCCGCACGAAAGGTGCCCGTCGGCACGGTGCCATCGACACCCCCTGTACCCACGGCGGTCTGTTGCTTCACATCGATGGCCACATTGCGCGTGGTCATCTTGTACCCGTCGGGAGCGGCGAAGTTGACCGGACCATCGACGGCGATCTGCTCGCTGTCGTAGTTGTAGGCGCCGCGCGGGGCGACGATTTCGGCCGGGCCGTCGTTGAGGTTCATCAGGGCCTTGAGGCCCAGCATCTCGACGATCGGCGTGGTCGCGCTCTTCTGCACGGCGGTTCCGGCATTGACCGTGAAGTCGCGGTTCTTGTTGTCCTTGCCGCGATAGGCGGCATCGTCCGCGCGCAGGCGTTCGCTGGTGATCGCAACCTTGTTGCGGTCGAGCAGGAAGCTGATCTCGCCGCGCGGGGACAGCGGAACGAGAATCATCACGGCGGCGACAAGGCCGATACCCGCCGGGAGCACCTTTGCCAGCAGCCCGACGAGCCGATCATGCGAGCCACCGGGCGCGGCGAAGTGCCGGCGGCGGTTCTGGATCTTGATAGCTTCGACGGACATGGCGTTTCAGGTAACTCCCGTGGACGGGTCAGGCTGCTTCGTGGCTGAAGATGTCGTGGTCCGGCCAGCCTGCAAGGTCCAGCCGGGCGCGCGCCGGAAGGAAATCGAAACAGGCCTGGGCGAGTTCGGTGCGGTTCTCCCGCGCCAGACGCACCACGAGGATTTCGTGCATCGCATGCAGGTAGCGCACGTCGGACGCGGCGTAGTCCTTCTGCGCCTCGGTCAGTTCGGGGGCGCCCCAGTCGCTCGACTGCTGCTGCTTGGACACTTCCTTGCCAAGCAGTTCGCGCACCAGGTCCTTCAGGCCGTGGCGGTCGGTGTAGGTGCGAACCATCTTGCTGGCGATCTTGGTGCAGAACACCGGCGCGGCGGTTACGCCGAGGTAGTGCTCGATCGCGGCGAGGTCGAAGCGGGCAAAGTGGTACAGCTTCAGGCGCGCCGGATCGGCCAGCACGGCCTTCAGGTTCGGGGCGGCGTAATCGCTGCCGGGCTTGAAGCGGACGAGGTGCTCGTCGCCCTTGCCATCCGAAATCTGCACGACGCAGAGCCGGTCACGGGCGGTGATGAGGCCCATGGTCTCGGTGTCGATAGCGACGGGACCCGGCGCGAGCACGCCTTCGGGGAGATCTTCTTCGTGGAGATGGACAGCCATGATCCGAAAATGCTTAGGGACTGGCTGGCGGTTTCGCAATGGCGCGCGCACTGCCGCGCGGGTTTTTCGGGAAGGTTGAGGGCATGTCGGCAACACAGGACGTCCAGGCCGTTCCGGAGAGCTGGGCTCCCGCACTGGGACCGGTGCTGGCGACGCCCGAGGCGCGCAGGCTGGGCGGCTGGCTCAAGGCCGAGGAAGCGGCGGGCAAGGTGATCTATCCGCCGCGCGGCACCCGGTTGCGGGCGCTGGAACTGACGCCGCTCGATCAGGTGCGCGTGGTCATCCTGGGGCAGGACCCCTACCACGGGCCGGGACAGGCGCATGGCCTGTCGTTCTCGGTGCAGGAGGGGGTGAAAGTGCCGCCCTCGCTGGTCAACATCTACAAGGAACTGGCGACCGACTGCGATGTCGCCGCGCCGGGGCACGGTAATCTGGAGCACTGGGCGCGGCAGGGCGTGCTGCTGCTCAACAACGCGCTGACGGTGGAGGCCGGGCAGGCCGGTTCGCACCAGAAGCGCGGCTGGGAAGCGATCACCGACGCGGCCGTTGAGGCAGTGGCGGCGAAGGCGGAGCCCTGCGTGTTCATGCTGTGGGGCAGCCATGCGAAGAAGAAGGCGCTGAGCGTGCCGCGGTTGATGGAAAGCCATCACCTGGTGCTGACGGCGCCGCATCCCAGTCCGCTGTCGGCCTATCAGGGGTTCTTCGGCTGCGGGCATTTCAGCCGGGCCAATGCGTTTCTCGCGGAGCATGGGCGCGGCACGATCGACTGGTGATTCCGGATTCGTGGGGGGGGGGGGGGGGGGGGGG
>NZ_BAAILP010000171.1:53495-54002 GCF_054589055.1 Novosphingobium sp. 11B
CCTCTACCGCCTCGTCCATCACGTAGTGGCTCATCGCGCCGCCGACCGAGAGATCACCGAAGCAGGCTCGGAATTTGCCGAATGCTTCAAGCGTGCGGGCGTTCTGGTGCGCTTCCATCGATGTCCACACGACGTTGAAGGTGAACTTCGACGGGTTCTCCACCCCGCGTCCGAAGCGGGCGGAGACGACGCCCTCGCAGGTGGCGAGGTGGGCTATCCCGGCATCACGCATGGTGCTGGCGAACTGGTCTTCGGCTCCGGGACGTACTTCGATTTCTGCGATTTCGAGCAGCATGACGGGTCTCCCTTTGGGTGCGGAGAGAGCCGGGCGATGGGTTCGGGGTCAAGGCGGCGGGAGAAGTCATCGCGCGGGCGTGATGCGTGCGGCGAGGGCTTCGACAAGCTCAGCCTGAGCGGGTTGGAGCGTCATGACTTTACCGTAAATCGTCATTGCGAGCGCAGCGAAACAATCCAGGGCGGCGTTAAGCTGCCCTGGATTGTTTCGCT